>CALMVN010000126.1:1586-7202 GCA_937873225.1 uncultured Acetobacteraceae bacterium | reverse complement strand
GGCCCCTCCCCGCCCCCCGCGGCCGTTGGGGGGGGGGGGCCCGGGGGGGGGGCCCCCCCCCCCCGCGGCGGGGGGAAGCGCCGGCGACCTCGCCCAGGGCACCGTGGCGGCCTGGCGCGCGGCGCATCCGGGCCAGGGCAACACCGGCGACTACGCCGCGGAAGCGCAGGCGCTGCTGGACCAGCCGGCGGGCGGCGGCACGCTGCGCCGCCTGCCGGCGTCCACCAGCTTCGCCGTGATCGACCGCCATGGCGGCGCCGTGGCCTGCGCGCTGACCATGGACAACCTGTTCGGCACCGGCCGCATCGCCGGCCGCACCGGGATCGTGCTGGGCGCCTCGCCGGCGCGCGTGCCGCTGCCGCTTCTGGCCGCCGCGATCGCCTGGAACCCCGGCGCCGGCAGCTTCCGCGCCGCGGTGGCGGGATCGGGCCAGAACCAGGCCGCCGACGCGGTGGCGCAGGCCACCGCCGACGCCCTGCACGGCGCGCCCGCGGCACCGGTCACGGAAACCGGCCGGGTCAACGTCATCGCCTGCCCCAACGGTCCAGACGACCACGGGAGCTGCACCGCCACCGCCGACCCGCGCGGCGACGGCCTTGCCACGCGCAGTGAATGAGCCGCCCCGGTCCAGCAAGCCCCGGCTGAAGCAGGGCGCCGGCGCGTCCCTGCCGCCGTTCCTGGCGATGGAGGTGGTGGCGCGGGCGAACCGGCGCGAAGCGAGGCGCCGGCCAGGCGACCCTCGGGTGATCCGGCTGGAGGTCGGCCAGCCTGCCAGCGGGGCGCCGGCGACCGCGGTGGCGGCGGCGCAGCGGGCGCTGGGCCGGGGCCTGCCGCTCGGCTACACCGAGGCGCTCGGGCTCCCGTCGCTGCGCGAGCGGATCGCGGCGCATTGCCGCGCCACCTACGGCGTGGTGGTGTCGCCGTCGCGGATCGTGGTCACCACCGGGGCGTCGGGCGGCTTCCTGCTGACGTTCCTGGCCGCGTTCGATCCCGGCGACCGCATCGCCATGGCGAGTCCGTACTACCCGCCCTACAACAACATCCTGCATGCGCTCGGCATGCGCCCGGTGGTGATCGAGGCAGGGCCGGACACGCGCTACCAGCCGAGCGTCGCCCTGCTGGAGGCGATGGCCGACACGGCGGAAGGGCTGCCGGACGGGCTGATCGTGGCCAGCCCGTGCAACCCGGCCGGCACCACGCTGGACCGGGACGAGCTGTCGGCGCTGGCGCGGTTCTGCGACGCGAACGGCGTGCGCCTGGTCAGCGACGAGATCTATCACGGGCTGAACTGGGAGGGACCGCCGAGCACCGCCAGCGCGTTCAGCGACAGCGCCGTGGTGATCAACAGCTTCTCCAAGTACTGGAGCATGACCGGCTGGCGGGTCGGCTGGGCGGTGCTGCCCGACGACCTCCTCCCCCCGGTGCTCCGGCTGAAGCAGAACCTGTTCATCAGCGCCCCGCACGTGTCGCAGGTGGCGGCGGAAGCGGCGTTCGACGGCACCGACGAGATCGAGAGGACCCTGGCCGGCTATCGCCGCTCGCGCGCGCACCTGCTCGACACCCTGCCGCGGGCCGGCCTGCCCAGGCTGCTGCCGGCGCAGGGGGCGTTCTACATCTATGCCGAGCTGGACGGGCGGAGCGGCGACAGCGACGCGTTCTGCGCCCGGCTGCTGGAGGAAGCGTCGATCGCCGCCACCCCCGGCATCGACTTCGACGCCGGGCGCGGCCACCGCTTCGTCCGCTTCAGCTATTGCGGCCCGGAAGCCGACATGATCGAGGCGGCGCACCGCCTGGCCGCCTTCCACGGTGGCTGAGGGGGCCCGGCCGCGGCCTTGCGTCGTGGTGGTCGGCGGCGGCCCGGCCGGACTGGCGGCGGCCGAGATGCTGGGCGCGCACGCCGCGGTCACGCTGGTCGAGCGCATGCCGAGCCCGGGGCGCAAGTTCCTGCTCGCCGGCCGGGGCGGCCTCAACCTGACCCATTCCGAGCCGATCGAACGGTTCCTGTCCCGCTACGGCGCCGCCGAGCCCTGGCTGCGCCCGGCGGTCGAGGCGTTCACGCCCGACGCGCTGCGCGCGTGGTGCGGGGAACTCGGGCAGCCCTGCTTCACCGGGAGCAGCGGGCGGGTGTTCCCGCGCGCGATGAAGGCGTCGCCGCTGCTGCGCGCCTGGCTGGCGCGCCTGGACGGGCTCGGCGTCGCGCGTCGCACCCGCTGCCGCCTGGTGGCGCTGGAGCCGGGCGGGGCGCTGCTGCTCGACACCCCGGAGGGCGCCGAGCGCCTGCAGCCGGACGCCCTCCTGCTGGCGCTGGGCGGCGCCAGCTGGGCCAGGCTCGGCTCCGATGGCGGCTGGGCGCCGATGCTGTCGGCGGCAGGGATCGCGCTGTCGCCGTTCCGGCCGAGCAATTGCGGGTTCCGCGCCGACTGGTCGGAGGGCTTCCGCAGCCGCTTCGCCGGGGTGCCGCTGAAGTCGGTGGGGCTGCGGTTCGGCGGCACCGTGTCGCGCGGCGACGTGGTGGTCACGGCGGACGGGCTGGAAGGCGGCGCGATCTACCCGCTGTCGGCGGCGCTGCGCGATGCGATCGAGGCCAGGGGCAGCGCGGCCCTGGCGCTCGACCTCCGGCCGGACCTTCACCGCGACGCGCTGACGGCGCGGCTGGCGCGCGTGCGCGGCCGCGAAAGCCTGTCCAACACGCTGCGCAAGGCGCTGTCGCTGAGCCCGGCGGCGATCGCGCTGCTGCGCGAGGGCGACGGGCCGCCGCCGCGCGACCCGGCCGCTCTCGCGGCGCTGGTCAAGGCGGTGCCGGTGGTCCTGGCCGCGACGACGTCGATGGACCGGGCGATCTCCACTGCGGGCGGCGTGCGTCGCGACGCGGTCGACGAGCGCTTCATGCTGCGCGCCCGCCCCGGCACCTTTGTCGCCGGCGAGATGCTGGACTGGGAAGCGCCGACAGGCGGCTACCTGCTGCAGGCGGCGATCGCCACCGGACGTGCCGCGGCAGAGGGTCTGCTCGCATGGTTGGTTCCGCCTGTTTCCTGACCGTTGCGGTTCCGGTTACAAGTGGACAGGCAGGGTCAGGATCGAACGTGTTGCCCAAGCTTACGAAGAACGGTGTCCGACAGCAGGCTCTCGAGGTCGTAGCTGCTCACCCTGGTGGGATACGCTGGGCAGAGTTGATCCGTATCATCCAGGACGGAAGTCCGGAAACGCCGCGCGGCACGATCAGGGGGAGCGCGCGGAATCTCGATCAGCATTATCCGGACAAGGTCGTGCGGCCGGAACGCGGCTTGTATCGTCCCGTGCACGCCGCACAGCAGGACCCCGTTCAACCGGCTTCCGAGCCGGTACGGAAGGATGCGTCAGCCATTGCGGGAGAAGGACCGAAGCAGTTCCGCGAAGGCGACTTCTATGATGCCGTCGCGGAATGGTTGCGCGACGACATCAACGAGGTGACGGAAGCGGTCGCCCTCGGCGGCGCGGTGCTGGGAGGAAAATGGGGAACGCCGGACATCGTCGGTGTCTATCGCCCGACCGCCGCCGACATCGTCAAGTTCCAGCTGGAGATCGTGTCCGTCGAGGTGAAGATCGACGCGAGACAGCCCATCGTCGCCTTCGGGCAGGCCATCTCCTACCGGCTGTTCTCGGCCAAGACGTATATCGCCATGCCCCGGATGAACGAGGCGGACAAGGAGCGGCTCGAAGCCCTGTGTCTGTTGTTCGGCGTGGGGCTGGTGCTGTTCGACCTCGACATCTCAGCGCCCGCGTTCGAGATACGCGTGCGCGCCCAGCGCCACGTGCCCGACATGTTCTACGTCAACACCTTCGCCGAGCAGCTGAAGCAGTCCGCGAGGCCGACGTTCAACGCGCTGTTCGGGTAGCGATGCGTGCCGACGGGAGGCCGGCTGTCGTCGATCGCCCAGGCAGGAAATGGTGAAGCTGCGCGTCGTCGGCTTGTCCAATCATGCTGGACCGCCAGCCAGCGCGGCGCCTGGCCGTTGTCTCGGAGGCTCAAGCTTTTCCGAAAGGCGCAGATTACGAAGTTCAGGCCTTCGTAGGGAACGGGATGGCGATGTCGAGCTCCTGCAGCACGATGGTTCCGTCCATGTTGTCCACGAGCCGCGCGGCCTGGACCCCAAGTCGGTCATGCTCGTCCGCTGGTAGACCAGAACCCGTGGCTCGTCCCGGCTGATGAGCACGTAGTGCCGTATCCCAGACGTAGTACCGTAGTCCCGTAGCTTCAGGCTCTGGGCGATGGAGGCGGTGCTCCTGGACAGGACCTCGAACACCGCCCTCGGATCCTGGGCAACCAGGGCTCCGGGCACGCGAGCACCGCAATCGATCAGGGCATCGGGATAGCGTCCGTCCTTCCCGGCCTTCACCTTCAGGTCCGGGCCCTGGACGCGGCAGGGCTTGCCGCGCAGCTGGTCGCGAAGCCCGGCGCGAAGGTTGTTGCCGATGGTGTCGTGCTCGGCCGTCCCGCCGCCGGTGGCATGGACCTCGCCATCGATCAGCTCGTAGCGGACCGGCTGACGGGTCTCCCAGTCGAGGTAGTCTTCCCAGGACCAGGCTTCGCGCTGCGTCGCTTCTGACATCTCGGCCTCCCGGGCGCGAGGTGGACCATAGCACACCACCCTGTTCCCGGTGCGCAGGCTGGCGTCGCGCCGTTCGCGCGGGGGCAGCGCGGTTGTCGGCGGGGACGATCAGCCTGTATCCAGCCGCCCATGACCGTCGCGATCGAGATCGGCAGCCTGGCCGAGTCTGCCGCCCAGCCGGCGCTGCTCGACCTGGAGGAGCTGCTGTCCACCCGCCTGCTGGTGCAGGGCAACTCCGGCTCGGGCAAGTCGCACCTGCTCCGTCGCCTGCTGGAGCAGAGCGCGCCCTGGGTGCAGCAGGCGGTGATCGACCCGGAAGGCGACTTCGTGGGGCTGGGCGAGCGGTTCGGGCACCTGGTGATCGACGCGGCGGAGCACGGCGAGCCGGAGCTGGCGGCAGCCGGCGAGCGGATGCGCGCGCACCGCATCCCGGTGGTGCTGAACCTCGACGGGCTCGACGCCGACGGGCAGATGCGACGCGCCGCCGCGTTCCTCGGCGGCATGTTCGAGGCGCCGCGCGCGCACTGGTTCCCGGTGCTGGTGGTGGTGGACGAGGCGCAGCTGTTCGCGCCTGCGGTCGCGGGCGAGGTGTCGGAGGAGGCCAGGCGCGCCTCGCTGGCCGCCATGACCAACCTGATGTGCCGCGGCCGCAAGCGCGGCCTGGCCGGCGTGGTCGCCACCCAGCGCCTGGCGAAGCTGGCCAAGAACGTCGCGGCCGAGGCCACCAACTTCCTGATGGGCCGCACCTTTCTCGACATCGACATGGCGCGCGCCGCCGACCTGCTCGGCATGGAGCGCAGGCAGGCGGAAGGTTTCCGGGAGCTCGACCGCGGCCAGTTCATCGCCCTCGGGCCGGCGCTGTCGCGTCGGCCGCTGCGGCTGCGCATCGGCGCGGTGGAAACGGACACCCGGTCCGCGGGGCCGGTCCTGCTGCCGCTGGCGCCGGGGGCGGCATTGCAGGAGATGCGCGAGCTGGTGCTGGTCCCGCCGTCCGGAACCGTGCGCCCGCGCCAGCAGGTCAGGCGGC
>CALMVN010000126.1:0-1576 GCA_937873225.1 uncultured Acetobacteraceae bacterium | reverse complement strand
TTGGGCTTAGGCTGGGCGTCGGCGCCGCCCTCAGCAGCAGGCTGCTGCTCCTCGTCTTCCTCCTCGGCCATGGGCGAGTCGCCGTCGTGGTCGGCGTCGACGCCGGCAGCCCGGTCCGCCGCCGCCTGACCTGCTGGCGCAGCTCGGCGCGCATGGCGAGGCGCGTCGTGCCGGCCTGGCCGGGGCGGCCGCGGTTCTTCCCGGGCGGGAGGCGGAGCGTCCGGCGGATCATGCGCGCCGGGTGCGCGCGCTGCTGCGTGCGGTGCTGGCCGATCCAGACAGCTGCTTCCGGCCGGTGGCGGTGCTCTACCAGGACTTCCTGGTCCGGGCCCGGATCGAGGGGATGGGACGGGACGCGCTGGACCTGTCGCAGTTCCGGCGCGCGCTGGCGACCGCACGGGCCGGGGTGGACGAGGCGCTAGCGGACGGGCCGGCCTGGCAGGAAGCGGAGGACTTGGCCGCCGTGCTGCCCGAGGACGTGCAGGGGGTGTTCCTGCTGGTGGCCTGGGCGGCACAGGCGCGGCTGCCCTGTCCGTCGGACGCCGCGGTCGCCCGCGCCTACGGCACCCATTCGCCCGGTCGCGCCCGGCGGCAGCTGCACTACCTGGAGGAGCGGAACCTGCTGGTGCTGCGCGAGGACGGCGCCGGGCGTCGCATCGCGGCGGTGATCGGCCCGGGCTGGGAAACCCTGCCGGGCGACCCGGCGGCGGTGCCGGCCTGAGGAAGAGGCGGCGCCGGCTTTCCGGTGCCCGCGTGTCATGCTCTTGTCCGGGCCCCGTGCCGCTCGCGCGGCAGGGATGGCCAGCCCGGGCCGAAACGCCTGCAAGGGAATACCCATGATCCGTTCCGCCCGAGTCCTCGCCGCCGCCTGCGCGCTCCTGGCCAACGACGTCGCCGCACGGGCCGCGACCAAGGCGGGCGTGACCATGCCGGACACCATGCAGGTCGAGGGGACCACGGTGCAGCTCAACGGGCTGGGCCTGCGCAGCTTCACCATGCTGCGGATACGCGGCTATGTCGGCGGGCTGTACCTCACCAGGAAGACCCACGACCCGGAGGAGGCGCTGTCGGAACCGGGGCCCAAGGCGCTGGTGATCGACTACATACGCGGCGCGTCGCTGTCGCAGGTGCACGACCTGTACATGGATTCCAGCCGCAAGTACTGCGCCCACCACAGCTGCAGCGACTCGCAGAAGGCGTCGTTCGAGACCCTGCTCGGCAGCATACGGCCGGTGAAGCCGGGCGACAGCAGCAGCTTCCTGATGGGCGCCAAGGGGGTGGAGGTGCTGTTCGACGGCCGACCGGTCGCGCACCTGGACGACCCGGCGTTCGGCCGCGTCATCCTCGACTCCGACCTCGGCGAGATGCCGCCGTCCATGGAGCTGAAGAACGGGCTGCTCGGCCGCGACGGAAGCTGAGGGCGTTTCCTCCGCCGCCCCTGTCGGGGACGGCGGAGGATCAACGGTTCAGCGCTTCCACCAGCCGGTGCGCCGGGCCGGCGCCGGGGTGCCGTCGCCGATCACGACCGGCTGCACGATGCTCGGGTCGCGCGCTTGCGCCGGCGCGCCGGGCTCCG
>CALMVN010000125.1:10454-28930 GCA_937873225.1 uncultured Acetobacteraceae bacterium | reverse complement strand
ACGTTGGTGGCGCCGATGTTGCCCGAGCCGATCCGGCGTATGTCGCCGGCCCCGCCCAGCCGGGTCAGGATCAACCCGAACGGGATGCTGCCGAGCAGGTAGGACAGCACCGCCGCCCCTGCCAGCAGCACGATCCCGTCCCCCGAAGCTCCGCCGCTCATGCGTCCCTCATCCCCACACCCGCCGCCCGTTCTTCCAGGTGCCGAGCACGCGCCCTTCCAGCGCCCGCCCGTCGAACGGGGTGTTCTGCGCGTGGCCCGGCAGCTGCCCGGCGACCACCTTCCAGGCGCGCTCGGGATCGAACAGGCAGAGATCCGCCGGCGCCCCGACGGCGAGCCGTCCGGCGCCGCTGCCCAGCAGACGGGCCGGGGCGGCAGTCAGCAGCTCCAGCGCCCGGAGCAGGCTCATGCTCCCGTCATGCACCCGCGCCAGCGTCACGCCCAGCGGGGTGGCGAGCCCCACGCCGCCGGCGCGCGCCTGCGCGAACGGCAGCCGCTTGTCGTCCGGGTCGCACGGCGCGTGGTCCGAGCCCACCGCATCGATCGTGCCGTCCGCCAGCGCCGCGCAGATCGCCATCCGGTCCGCCTCCGGCCGCAGCGGCGGCGACAGCTTGGCATAGGAACGGAAGTCGCCGATCGCGGTCTCGTTCAGGTCGAAATAGGGCGGTGCGGTGTCGCAGGTGACGCGGATGCCGTCCGCCTTGGCGCGCGCCACCAGCGCCACGGTTTCCGCCGTCGACACGTGCGCCAGGTGCAGCGCCCCGCCGGTCAGCTGCGCCAGCCTGAGGTCGCGCGCCACCAGGATCGCCTCCGCCGCCGCCGGGATGCCCGGCAGGCCGAGCCGGGTGGCAAGTTCCCCCTCGGTGGCGACGCCGCCGCGCGCCAGCGCCGGGTCCTCCGGATGCTGCACCACCATCGCCCCGAAGCCGCGCGCGTAGGACAGCACCAGCCGCATCAGCCTTGCATCGGCGATCGCGCGGGTGCCGTCGGTGAACGCCACCGCCCCCGCCTCGCGCAGCAGCCCGAGCTCGGCCATCTCCTCGCCGCGGCAGCCGCGCGTCACCGCGCCGTAGGGCAGGATCGTGAGCGACCCGGTCTCCTCGCCGCGCGCGCGCAGCAGCCTCACCAGCGCCGGATCGTCGATCGCCGGCAGGTTGTTCGGCAGCGCCGCCACGGTGGTGATCCCGCCCGCCGCCGCCGCTTCCGCCGCCTCGGCGATGGTTTCCCGGTACTCGTGCCCGGGCTCGCCCAGCGCCACACGCATGTCGACGAGCCCGGGGCACAGCACCGCGCCCCCGCCGTCGACAAGCGTAACCCCGTCCCGAGCCGCATCGCCGGCGGGCAGGTCGATGGCGGCGATGAGCCCGTCCTCGACCAGCAGCCGACCCGGCCGGTCGAGGCCGCTGGCCGGGTCGATCAGCCGGACGCGATCGAACAGGATCCGGGTTGTCATGCGTCGGCTAGCATCCGAACGGCAGAACCGGCCTCATGAATGACATGTCCCAGCCACCTGCCGTCTCGCAGAACCCAGCGAGCAACCGGACCCCGGATCATCATTGTCATGTCGGGACGAACCTACCCAAGTACATTCTCCATGGGGCCAGCCGCCCCGAACCGAATGGCTTGCCGAGCAGTTCGGCGAGTCGAGGGGCGCCGCAGGGCGTCCTGCTTGAATGACGGCGAACGACACCAGCAGCAAAGCGATCGAACTACAACGGTTGGCCGACGTCATCCAGGCATGTCCGGAGACCCTGTCATGAACGAGATTCCCATCAGGACGCCGTGGCTCGGTGAGCGGCGGAAGGAAACCGGCCTGCTTGTGCTCGGAGAAAGCCACTACTGCTACGAGGGAGACGACCCCAACGACCCGACGACGACCATACGCGTCGTGCGCGATGTCATGAACGGGAAGCGCCTTCGGTTCTTCACGGCGATCGAACGCGCCGTGACCGGCTGTGCACGCGGGCGAACCGAAGCTGCCAGCTTCTTCCCGACCATCTCGTTCGCGAACTTCTGTCAGGGCTGCGTGGACGGCTCGACCGGAAGACCCGACAAGGCCATGTGGCAGTCGGGCATCGCCACCCTGCCGACCCTGCTCGATGAGGTTGCTCCACGCCGGATGCTGGTTTTCAGCAAGGAAGCCTGGAAGCGGTTCGACCGGCTGGAGACCATGACATGGGAGCACGTGCGTGACATCGAGCACGATGGCCATGTGCAGGACACCGGCTTCCTGAGCTCCGCCGACGGCAGCACCCGGGTCTACTGCATGAATGTCGGACACCCGGCAGGCAGATACTGGGGCGATGCTGGCTGGTGGCACCTTTTCATCGCCGACTTTCTTTCGGACCCGATCTGACCCATCTCGCCCGGTGCGTCAGTCAATCGTTGACCTGTACGACGGAACATCCCGACAATTCCGATGTCGCGTCTGATCAAAGGCCCGGAATCGGCTTGCCGCGCAGCCCCTCGGCGCCACGAGCGTGAGCAGACATCTCGCGCCGCATCTTCACCCGCGCATCGTAGAGCCGCGACGCACGCCTGAAGCCGCCATAGACGGTGGCCGAGAGGACAAGCATCAGGCAAGGCCACGTCCAGCTCCAGAATCCCAACCCTTGCATGAGACTACCCCTCATCCTTCGGGAAGCCGGCCAGCCCGAGGGCCGTCAGATAGCCGCACGCAGACCCAAGCAACCAGAACGGCGACCGGGCATATGTCGCCGTATCTGGGGACGCCAAGGGCAGGATGATAGCACCCAGTGCGGTTCCCGTGGACAGGTTGCTCATGGCGGACATGGTCAGCTTGACCCGCTCGTTCCATTGCCTGGCAAGCGTGCCTTCCCGGCTCACACCATGTTCGCCCGTGACAGCCGGTCCAGCACCGCCATCCGTACCGCAACCCCCATCTCGACCTGCTCCTGGATCACGCTCTGCTCCGGATGGTCCGCCACCTGGCTGTCGATCTCGACGCCGCGGTTCATCGGGCCCGGATGCATCACCAGCGCCCCCGGCTTGGCCCGCGCCAGCCGTGCCGTGTCGAGGCCGAAGAACCGGAAGTACTCGCGCGCGCTCGGCACCAGCCCGCCGCTCATGCGCTCGCGCTGCAGCCGGAGCATCATCACCACGTCCACGCCCTCCAGCGCCCGATCCATGTCGTGGTGCACGCTCACCCCCAGCCGCTCGACCTCCGCCGGCATCAGCGTCGGCGGCCCCACCACCCGCACCTGGCTGCCCATGGCGGTCAGCAGGTGGATGTTGGAGCGCGCCACCCGGGAATGCGCGACGTCGCCGCAAATCGCCACCGTCAGCCCTTCCAGCCGCCCGCACCGCCGCCTGATGGTGAGTGCGTCCAGCAGCGCCTGGGTGGGATGCTCGTGGGTGCCGTCGCCGGCGTTGATCACCGACGCGTCCACCTTCTGCGCCAGCAGGGCAGGGGCCCCGGACTGCGCGTGGCGCACCACCAGCAGGTCGGTGCGCATCGCGTTCAGCGTGGCCGCGGTGTCGAGCAGCGTTTCCCCCTTGTTCACCGACGAGCTCGACACCGTCATGTTGATCACGTCCGCCCCCAGCCGCTTGCCGGCCAGCTCGAACGAGGTGCGGGTGCGCGTCGAGTCCTCGAAGAACAGGTTGATCAGCGTGCGCCCGCGCAGCAGGTCGCGCTGCGTCTTGCGCGACCGGTTCAGCAACACGTAGCTTTCCGCCAGGTCCAGGAACGGCTCGATCCGCGTCGGGTGCATGCCCTGCAGCCCGAGCAGGTGCCGACCGCCGCCGTCGGCAAAGTACCCGCCGCCGCGGGTGCGCGGCTCGGCCGCCTCGGCCGCCCTAGCCACCGAGCACCGCCCCGATCCGCGCCAAGGTCTCGTCCCGGCCCAGCACCGCCACGGTGACGTCGATCCCCGGGCTGGTGGTGCTGCCGGTCACCGCCGCGCGCAGCGGCTGCGCCACCTGGCCGAGCTTGCGGCCCTCCCGCTCGGCGAAGCGTCGCAGCGCCGCGTCGACCTCCGCCGCGTCGAACGGCTCGATCGGCGCCAGCTCGGCCGCCACCCCGTGCAGCAGTGCGCGCGCGTCCGGCGTCAGCAGGGAGCTTGCCTTGGCATCGAACGGCAGCGGCACCTGGCGGGCCAGGAACGCCGACGCGTCGGCCAGCTCCACCAGCGTCCGCGCCCGCTCCTTCAGCCCCGGCATCAGCGCCCGAACCCGGCCCGCCGCCACCGCGTCCAGCAGGAGCCCCTCGCGCCCGGCCAGCCGCGCAAGCACCTCCGCCGCCAGCCGGTCGTCGTCCGCCTGTCGCAGCCAGATCCCGTTCAGGTGGGCGAGCTTGGTGTAGTCCATGCGGCTCGGCGAGCGGCCGACCCCGTCCAGGTCGAACAGCCGGATCTGCTCGTCGCGCCCCAGCACCTCGGCGTCGCCATGCCCCCAGCCGAGCCGCAGCAGGTAGTTGTCCAGCGCTTCCGGCAGGAACCCCTGCTCGCGGAACTCGACCACGCTCTGCGCCCCGTGCCGCTTGCTCAGCTTCGCCCCGTCCGGCCCGTGGATCAGCGGCAGGTGCGCGAAGAGGGGCCGCTCCCAGCCCATCGCCGCATAGATCTGCGACTGCCGGAAGGTGTTGGTCATGTGGTCGTCGCCGCGGATCACGTGGCTGATCGCCATGTCATGGTCGTCGCACACCACCGCATGGAGGTAGGTCGGCGTGCCGTCGCCGCGCAGGATGATCATGTCGTCCATCTCGGCGTTGGCGACGCGTATCTCGCCCTGCACCAGGTCGTGCACAACCGTCTCGCCGTCCTGGGGTGCGCGCAGCCGCACGGTGAACGGCGCCCCCGCCGGCGCCTCGGCCGGATCGCGGTCGCGCCACATCCCGTTGTAGCGCGGCGGTCGGCCCTCCGCTGCCGCCTGCTCGCGCATCGCCTTCAGCTCGTCCGGCGTGCAGTAGCAGCGATACGCCCGTCCCGCCTCCAGCAGCTCGAGCGCCACGGCCGCGTGCCGCGCCTGCCGCGCGGACTGGTACACCGGCGGCTCGTCCGGGTTCAGCCCCATCCAGTCGAGTCCGTCCAGGATCACGTCCACCGCGTGCTGGGTCGACCGCTCGCGGTCGGTGTCCTCGATCCGCAGCAGGAACCGGCCGCCATGGTGTCGGGCGAACAGGAAGTTGAACAAGGCGGCGCGGGCGTTGCCGACATGCAGCAACCCGGTCGGGCTCGGCGCGAAGCGCGTGCGGACGGTCATGGACCGGGTTCCTAGCACGGCGGTCTGGTTCCTCGTAGGGCGACTGGCGGGATGCGCCGCTCCCCGCTAAACTTCCGGTTGTGCAACGAACCGCCAGTCCCGTTTCCGGCCTGAACCGGCTCGGCCGGCGCAGCGCGTCCCGCCTCCGCCCGCTGCTGCAGGGATGGGCGGCGTTGCGCGAGGCGGTGGCGGCCGACCGCGACCGTCTGGTGCTGTGGCTGCCGGCCTGCCTCGGCACCGGCGTCCTGCTGTACTTCGCCCAGGCCGCCGAGCCGCCGCTGCCTGCCGGCCTGGCGCTCGTCGCCGTGTCGGGGATCCTGTTCGCGCTGGCGCGGCGCAGCCGGCTGGCTCACGCCGTCGCTGCCTCGCTCCTGGCGCTGTCGATCGGCTTCCTGTCGGCGGAGCTGGCCGCGCGCCGCATGCCGCCGATGCCAACCCTGCCGCGCAAGGCGGCGCTGGCCACCGGACGGATCGCGGCGATCGACGTGATGGCGGACGGGCAGCGGCGGGTGACGCTGGACCGGGTGACGATCGCGCCGGCACCGCGCAAGGAGGACCGAGCCGCCGTTCCCGGCGCCCCGACCCTCGGCGCCCCGACCCCTGGCACCGTCACCGCCACGCCGCGCGTCCTGCGTCTGCGCCTGCGTCCGGACGACGCGACGGTGCTCGCCACCGGCGACGTCGTGCGTATCCGTGCGCTGCTGCGTGCGCCGTCGCCGCCGGACCTGCCGTCCGGACGCGACCTGCAGCGCGACGCGTTCTTTTCCGGCCTGGCCGGCTCCGGCAGGGCCCTGTCCCCGGCGGCGATCGTGTCGCACGGGACGCGGCGCGGGGCGTCGGTGGGGATGCGCGGCCTGCGCGAGCGGATCGCCGACCGGATCCGGCTGGTGCTGCCCGGGCCGCGCGGCGCCGTGGCCGCCACCCTGCTGACCGGGCTGAGCAGCGCGATCCCGCAGGCCGACCGCGACGCCTTCGCCGCCTCCGGCCTGGCCCACCTGCTGGCGGTGGCGGGGCTGCATCTGGGCATCGTCATGGGCCTGGCGCTGTCCGTGGTGCGCACCGGCCTGGCCGCCTGGGAATGGGGCGCGCTGCGCCTGCCGTGCCGGCAGATCGCGGCGCTGGCGGCGCTGGCGGCCGGCTGCTTCTACATGCTGCTGACCGGGCTGCACCTGCCCGGCCTGCGCAGCCTGGCGATGGCCGCGGTCGCCATGCTGGGACTGGTGATCGGCAGGCGTGCGGTGTCGCTGCGGGCGCTTGCCTTCGCCGCCGCCCTGATCCTGCTGCTGACGCCGGCCGTGCTGCTCGACGTCGCCTTCCAGATGAGCTTCGCCGCCGTGCTGGCGCTTCTGGCCGGCTACGAGGCGGCGCGTCCGCTGATCCGCCGGCTGCAGGGCCCGAGGGTCCGCGACCGGGTCGCGCTGCACCTGTTCCAGCTGTTCTTCACCAGCCTGGTCGCCGGCGCCGCGTCGCTGCCCTATGCCGCGTTCCATTTCGGCCGGGTGCAGTTCTACTTCGTGCTGGCCAACCTCGTGGCGGTGCCGCTGACCGCGTTCTGGGTGATGCCGCAGGGGCTGCTGTCGCTGCTGCTGATGCCGTGGGGGCTGGACTGGCCGACGCTGCGGGCCATGGGGGCAGGGATCGACCTGATCCTGCTGCTGGCGCGCACCGTGGCCGCCCTTCCGGCGGCCAGCCTGCCGGTGCCGTTCCCGCCCGTCTGGGGCCTGCTGCTGGTCAGCTTCGGGCTGCTCTGGCTGTGCCTGTGGCGGCGGCGCTGGCGGCTGCTGGGCCTCCTGCCGATCGCGCTGGGGTTCGTCTCGCCCTGGCTGGCGCGGCCGCCCGACCTGCTGGTGTCGGCCGACGCCCAGCTGGTCGCCGTTCGCGACGGCCGCGCCATGCTGGTCGAGCAGGGCGCACGCACCGACCCGATCACCCTGTCCGACTGGCACCGGGCCTGGGCGATCGCCGCCGCACCGGTGCCGCTTCCCGACGCCGGACCGGCCGACCGCTCCGGCGAGGTGGTCTGCAACCCCGCCGCCTGCCTGCTGACCCGTCGCGGCCGCACCGTGATGCTTCTGCGCGACCCGACCGGCGGCCACCGCAAGCCGGGCGAGGACGAGCCGGCGCCGGCGCTCGAGCCGGGCGACTGCGACGGGGTATCCCTGCTGGTCTCGCCGACCCCGGCGCGCGGCGCCTGCCCCGGCGTGAAGCGGATCGACCGCTTCACCGTGTGGCGGGAGGGACCGCAGGCGGTGTGGATCGGCGCCGGCGGGGTGACGGTGCGAAGCGCCGGCGGCAGCCGCGGCGACCGCCCTTGGGTGCCCCGCACGGCACCCGCCGCGACCCCGCGCCCGACCCTGCCGCTCGCACGCGCCGAATAGACGCGCCGGCGCGCGGTTCAGCGCACCGGCGCGTCCCGCTTGTCCGGATACTGGCACCAGGGACGGCCGACGCAGTGCCAGCATTCCGGCACCCGCGCCTTGCACACGTAGCGCCCGTGCAGGATCAGCCAGTGATGCGCCGGGCGCAGCATCGACGGCGGGATGCGCGCCACCAGCCCGTCCTCCACCGCGCGCGGCGTGGCGCCCTGCGCCAGCCCGGTGCGGTTGCCAAGACGCAGGATGTGGGTGTCGACCGCCATCGCGTCCTCGCCGAACGCCACGTTCAGCACCACGCTGGCGGTCTTCCGCCCCACCCCCGGCAGCGCTTCCAGCGCCGCGCGATCGGCCGGCACCTGGCCGCCATGCCGTTCCAGCAGCGCCGCCGACAGCGCCACCACGTTGCGCGCCTTGCCCCGCCACAGCCCGATCGCGCGTATGTGACGGGCCACGCCGTCCTCGCCCAGCCGCACCATCGCCGCCGGGTCCGGCGCCTCCGCGAACAGCCCGACCGTGGCCTTGTTGACCGAGGCATCGGTCGCCTGCGCCGACAGCACCACCGACACCAGAAGCGTATAGGCGTCCCCGAAGGCGAGCTCGGTCTGCCCTTCCGGATTGGCCTGCCCGAGGGCGGCGATGAACTGCGCGACCTCCGTTGTCGTCATCGGCCGCGACGCTGCGGGCTTGCCGTTCCTCGGTGCCGCGATGCCGCTCATGCCTCGTCCCCGCCCGTTGCCCGACGCCCCGCGCCGCGTGGTGCGGCAAACGGAGCGGCCTCGGGCGGCCTCCGTCAAGTGTGGCAATCCCGGACGCGTCGCCCGGATTCCAGAAACAGGCGCCGAAACGCGATTTACGTCCTCGTGACGATGTTGCAGATTGCCCGCCTCCACCCTGGGTTGTGAGCGCGGCCGGACATGTCAGCCAAGATGTGGCCCTTCGACGGGCATGTCCTGTTCCACGTCATCGATCCAACCGAACTCGCGGGCCTGGTGACCCTGCTGCTCGCAGGCCTGACCGGCCTGCGTCGGTTCCGCGTTTCCGGATCCGGCCCGCAGGCGCCCTGGACGGGAAACCGGGTCGGCAACCAGCACGGCCCGGACCGGAAGGCGGAGCAGGGCCTCGCCAGGCCGCTCGGCGCCGCCGCCTGCACCGCCGGGCTGCTGATGCTGGCGGGCTCGCATCCGACCGGAAAGGCCGTCCCCTTTCCGCACGGCCTCGTGCTCTTCCTTTGCGCCTGCCTGGGCGCCTGGCTGCTCCGGATCAGCGCGCTCCTGCGCGTGAACAACGTTCACGTTCCTGCGCTTGGACAGGCACAGGTCCTGCACCGGCTCGTCCTGCTCGCCCGGTCGGGGCAAGCGCAGGCGGCCGGCGCGCCAGAGGACGGCGACCGCGTCGTGTACCAGCTGGCGCTGCTCGCCGGCCTGGGACCGGTCGAGGCGGCCGAGCTGCAGCAGGCCGCCTCGTTCCGCCATCTCGGCCGGCTCGCGGTTCCGGACAGCCTCCTGAACAAGGCCGCCCCGCTGGACGAGGCCGAACGCCGCCTGCTCCGGCAGGCACCGGTGATCGGCGCCCGCCTGCTCGGCGGCGGCCAGTCGGCGCTGTTCGAGCGCGCGGCGGAGATGGCGCTCGGGCACCAGGAATGCTGGGACGGCACCGGCTATCCCCACGGCCTGTCCGGCACGCAGATCCCGCTTGCAGCACGGATCGCGGCGCTCGCCGACCAGGCCGTCGTTCTGCTTCCGCGCGGCCGGACGGTCGAGCCGCGGCTGCTCGACGCGGCGGTGGCGCGGCTGGAAGCGGAAGCCGGCCGGCGCCTCGATCCGGTGCTGACGACCTTGTTCCTGGACACGCTGCGTCCCCGGCCGCTATCCCCGGTCGCGAAACGGCTGGACAACGGGCAGGACGGCGGCGGCGGTGCCGCGGCGCACCAGGCCCGTCCGCATGATCCCGCCGCGCTCGTGCCCGCCGCTTCCTGCGGCTCGGGCCTGCCCTGATCCTCCGCCGGCGCCCGTCCGGCGGGCGTTGCCTGGAGTGGTGAACCGTCGTGACCGAATCCGATCCCGCGCGTGCGGCGTCCGCCGCCAGGGGGAGCGGCCGAAGCGTCTTCGTCGCCGTGCTGGGGTTCCTGTTCAGCCAGTGGCGGCGCCGGCCGGTTCTGGTGTTCCTGGTCGCCGGCGGCATGGTGCTGGCCACCCTGACCGACGTGGTGACGCCGATCCTGGCCGGGCGCCTGGTGGGCGACGTGACCCGGCTGCCGCCGCACCTGCTCGGCGCCGGCGCGGTCCGGCCGCCGCAGGCGAGGGCGACGCTGCACCACAGCCAGCTCATGCTGGGCGGGCTGGCGGCGCTCGGGCTGGTCAGCGTGCTCGGCCGACGGCTCGCCTTCATCGGCATCACCCGGCTGACGGTGCGGATCATGGGCGACATCGCCCGCACCGCGTTCGCCCGGGTGCAGCGCTTCTCCACCGACTGGCACGCCAACACCTTCGCCGGCTCCACCGTGCGACGCCTCACCCGCGGCATGTGGGCGGTGGACATGCTCGACGACACCCTGCTGCTGATGCTGCTGCCCGAGCTGTGCGTGCTCCTCGGCACCACGGTCGTGCTGGCGCTGCGCTGGCCGATGATGGGGCTGCTGCTCGGCCTCGGCTCGGTCGGCTTCGCCGCCTTGTCGGTGACGATGACGCTGTTCTACGTCGCCCCCTCCGCCCGCCTCGCCAACGGCTGGGACACCCGCCTGGGCGCGGTGCTGGCCGACGCCATCACCTGCAACGGCGTGGTCAAGGCGTTCGGTGCCGAGAGCCGGGAGGACGACCGGCTGGCGCGCGTGGTCGAGCGCTGGTCGCGACGCACCACGCGCACCTGGCTGCGCGGCACCGACAGTGGCAACCTGCAGAACCTGGCGCTGACCGTGCTGCGCCTGTCCCTGGTCGCCGCCGTGCTGTTCCTGTGGTGGCACGGCCGCGCCGGCGCCGGCGACGTCGCCTACGTGCTGACCATGGTGTTCCTGGTGCAGGGCTACCTGCGCGACATCGGCCAGCAGATCAGCGTGGTGCAGCGCTCGGTCAACGAGATGGAGGAGTTGGTCGCCCTGTACCGCGAGCCGGAAGGGGTGCGCGACCGGCCGCACGCCTCGCCGATCCGAATCACCGACGGTGAGATCCGCTTCGAGCGCGCGTCGTTCCGCTATGCCGGCCAAGCCCAGCCGCTGTTCCGCGCCCTCGACCTCACCATCCCCGCCGGCAGCCGGGTGGCGCTGGTGGGCCCGTCCGGCTCCGGCAAGACCACCCTGACCAAGCTGCTGCAGCGCCTGTACGACCTGGACAGTGGCCG
This sequence comes from uncultured Acetobacteraceae bacterium, assembly GCA_937873225.1. Classification (GTDB taxonomy): domain Bacteria; phylum Pseudomonadota; class Alphaproteobacteria; order Acetobacterales; family Acetobacteraceae; genus Lichenicola. Next base: position 18,000 of record CALMVN010000125.1, on the reverse strand, counting down.
GATCCTGATCGACGGGCAGGACATCGCCCTGGTGGCGCAGGAAAGCCTGCGGTCGCAGATCGCGGTGGTGCCGCAGGAGCCGGTGCTGTTCCACCGCTCGCTGGCCGAGAACATCGGCTATGCGCGGCCCGACGCCACGCTGGCCGAGATCGAGCAGGCGGCCATGCTCGCCAACGCGTCCGGCTTCATCGACCGCCTGCCTGCCGGCTACGCCACCCTGGTCGGCGAGCGCGGCGTCAAGCTGTCCGGCGGCGAGCGCCAGCGCATCGCCATCGCGCGTGCCTTCCTGGCCGACGCGCGGGTGCTGATCCTGGACGAGGCCACCTCCAGCCTGGACTCCGAGTCCGAGGCGCTGGTGCAGGAGGCGATGCAGCGGCTGATGCTCGGCCGCACCGTGATCGTGATCGCGCACCGCCTGTCCACGGTGGTGTCGCTGGACCGGATCCTGGTGTTCTCGCACGGCACCGTGGTCGAGGACGGCGCGCACCGGGCGCTGCTGGACCGGCCGGACGGCCTTTATCGCCGCCTCTACGACCGCCAGGCGCTGGGCCTCGCTCCCGCCTGATCCCGGCGGCGTCGGGCCTTGACCGGCAGGCGAGCAAGCCGCAGGGCCCCAGACCCCATCAGCCTCGAACCGGGTTTCCAAAGGGCGACTGCCCTTTGGCGGGTCCAGGGCAGAGCCCTGGCCTGTGCAGGTCGATCCCACCGCCGTTGGCATGAGCCGGCACGCCGTCAGCCCGGCGCCAGCATCGGCCCGAGCGGGGCGCCGCCGAACAGGTGCACGTGGAAGTGCGGCACCTCCTGGCCTGCATCCGCGCCCATGTTGGACAGCACCCGGTATCCCGCCTCGTCCAGCCCAAGGGTTGCCGCGATCCGGCCGAGCGCGCGGGTGAAGCCGGCGATCTCGGCGTCGCCGGCACGCGCGGAGAAGTCGGCGAACGACACGTAGGGCCGCTTCGGGATCACCAGCACGTGCACCGGCGCCAGCGGCCGGATGTCGTGGAAAGCCAGCACGTGGTCGTCCTCGAACACGCGCCGGCACGGGATCTCGCCGCGCAGGATGCGGGCGAAGACGTTGTCGGGATCGTAGGCGCCGAGGCCCGAAACCGGCATGGGCTCATTCCTCCTGCGGGATGGCGGCGGGGACGGAACGCGACGCCTTTTCCGCGATGCCGCTGGTGCCCTCGCGCCGCTGCAGCTCCGACCATACCTCGCCCGGATGCAGCCCCGCGTCCACCCACAGCACGATGAGGTGGTAGAGCACGTCCGCGCTCTCCCCGATCAGCTTGGCGCTGTTGCCGCTGACCGCCTCGATCAGGCACTCCACCGCCTCCTCGCCGAACTTCTGCGCCACCTTGGCGGTGCCGCGCGACAGCAGGCGCGCCGAATGGCTGATGTTGGGGTCGGCGTCGCGCCGCTCCGTCACCACCTCGAACAGCCGGTCCAGCACTCCGGCGGTGGCGCCCGACAGGTCGGCCACCCGCTTCGCGGCGCCGCGCGACTGCCGGACCGCCTTCTTGATGACGGCCTTCTTGATGACCGCCCGCTTCTTGGCGGGACGCTTGCGTGCCGGGATCGGCGCCTCGGTTTCCGGCGCCGCCTTGCGCGATGCCGGGCCGGCCTTGGCGACCCGCTTCTTCGGCGCCGCCTTCTTCCCGGCCTTGCCGACGCGCTTCGGTGGCTTGGTCATGGGCGATCCTGGCTGGAGGAGACCGGGCGCACCGGCTGGCCGGCGTCGCGCAGCGCCTGCTTGACCGTTGCCACGGTGAACTGCCCGAAATGGAACACGCTGGCGGCGAGCAGGCCCGACGCCCCGGCCTCGGCGCCCTCGACGAAGTGCCGGAGCGTGCCCACGCCGCCCGACGCCACCACCGGCACACGCACCGCCCCGCACACCGCCCGCAGCAGCTCGAGGTCGAACCCGCGGCCGGTGCCGTCCCGGTCCATGCTGGTCAGCAGGATCTCGCCGGCGCCGGCCTCGGCCACCTCCCGGCACCACGCCACCGCGTTCCGCCCGGTGCCGGTGCGCCCGCCATGGGTGAACACCTCCCAGCCGCCGTGGCCGTCGCCGCGCGCGTCCACCGCCACCACCACGCACTGGCTGCCGAATCTCTGCGCCGCCTCGCCGACCAGCGCCGGACGCGCCACCGCGGCCGAGTTCATGCTGCACTTGTCCGCCCCCGCCAGAAGCAGGCGGCGCATGTCGTCGGTGGAGCGCACGCCGCCCCCCACCGTCAGCGGCAGGAAGATGCGCGCCGCCGTGCGGCTGACCACGTCGAGGATGGTGTCGCGCTTCTCGTGGCTGGCGGTGATGTCCAGGAAGGTGAGCTCGTCCGCGCCGGCCGCGTCGTACACCGCCGCCTGCTCGACCGGGTCGCCGGCGTCGCGCAGGCTGACGAAGTTGACGCCCTTGACCACCCGCCCGTCCTTGACGTCCAGGCACGGGATCACGCGCAGCTTGAGCATCTAGCCCAGCACCGCCAGCGCCTCGCGCGGCTCGATCCGCCCGTCGTACAGCGCCCGCCCGACGATCACTCCCTCGATGCCGGGGCACTGCGCCGACGCCGCCTTGAGCGCCTGCAGGTGCTCGATCCGCCCGACCCCGCCGCTCGCCACCACCGGCGTCGACAGCTGGGCGGACAGGGCGCAGGTCTGCGCGATGTCGAGCCCGGTCAGCATGCCGTCGCGGGCGATCTCGGTGAACACGATCGCCGCCACGCCCATGTCCTGCATGCGCAGGGCGAGCTCCACCGCCGACAGCTCCGACACCTCGGCCCAGCCCTCGGTCGCCACCCGCCCGTCGCGGGCGTCGATGCCGCACACGATGCGGCCGGGAAACGCCCGGCAGGCGTCGCGCACCAGCTCCGGGTTCTTCACCGCCGCGCTGCCCAGGATGACGCGCGCCACCCCGGCCGACAGCCAGCGCTCGATCGCCGCCATGTCGCGCAGGCCGCCGCCCAGCTGCACCGGCACCTCGGCGTTGGCGATCACCGCCTCGATCGCCTCCGCGTTCACCGACCGGCCGGCGAAGGCGCCGTTCAGGTCCACCACGTGCAGCCAGCGGCACCCGGCCGCCACCCAGGCCCGCGCCTGCGCGCCCGGATCGTCGGAGTAGACGGTGACGTCGCCCATCTCGCCACGGCGCAGCCGGACGCAGGCGCCGTCCTTGAGGTCGATCGCCGGATACAGCGTCAGGGACCGGGGCACCGGTGCCGGCTTGTCGGCGTCCGGCGCGGTGGCGACGGCCTCCGGCCTGGAGGCGGCCAGGCGCCCGCGATCCTGCAGCCGCTTGGTGAAGAAGAACCCGGCCACCGTCTCGCCGCCGACCCGGGCGTAGTGCGGATGCGTGCCCCAGTGCCGGTAGCCCAGGCTGTCGTACAGCCGGATCGCCGCCTCCTGGGTTTCGCGCACGTCCAGGTTCAGCACCTGGTAGCCGAGCGCCCGCGCGCAGTCCTCCACCGCCTCCGTCATCATCCGGGCGAGCCCGTGCCCGCGGGCGTAGGGGGCGATGAAGCTGTGCATCAGGGTGGCGCTCATCGCCTGCGCCTCGTTGTTGCGCGGCGGCCGAAGCAGCTGGGTGGCGCCGACGATGGTGCCGTCGAGCCGGCCCACGAACAGCGCGCGCTCGGGCACCAGCAGGATGCCGCGGAAGTACTGCTCCAGGATGCGACGGCCCGGCGAGCTCACCCAGCCGAAGCCGCCGCCGTCCAGGATCGCCGCGTCGGTGGCCTCGCACAGCGCCTGCATGTCGTCGTCGCCGAGCACGCCGACCCGCTCCGCGGACAGGGTCGGGGGGCGGTCCGGCGTCACCGCTCAGGGTTCCAGCGCAGGAAGTTGAGCAGGATGCGCAGGCCCACGCGCTGGCTCTTCTCGACGTGGAACTGCGTGCCGGCGCGGTTGCCGCGCGCCACCAGCGCCGGCACCGTCCCGCCATAGGAGGTGGTCGCCACCAGGTCGGCCGGATCGTGGCCCGCCAGCGCAAAGGAGTGCACGAAGTAGCCGTGGTCGCCGGGCAGGAGCCCGTCGGTCAGCGGATGCCTGCCTGGCGTGAAGGCGAGCTCGTTCCAGCCCATCTGCGGCAGGCGCAGGCCGGGGGCCGCCATCGGCGCGATCTCGCCGCGGATCCAGCCGAGCCCCGGCGTCTCGCCGTGCTCCAGCCCGCGCTCGGCCATCAGCTGCATGCCGACGCAGATGCCGAGAAAAGGCGCACCGTCCGCGGTCGCGTCCTCCATCGCCGCGCGCAGGCCGGCCACCGCCGACAGCCCGCGCGCGCAGTCGGCGAATGCGCCCTGGCCCGGCAGCACGACGCGGTCGGCGTTCCGCACCCAGTCCGGATCGGCGGAAACCCGGATCTCGACCTCGAGCTCCCCTTCGGAGGCCGCCTGTTCCAGCGCCCTCGCGGCCGAGGCGAGGTTGCCGCCCTGGTAGTCGACCACGGCGACCCGGCCGCCCGGCTTCATGCCGCCCCGTCCGCCGGGCGGCCGAGCAGGTCCGGCCGCAGCGACAACAGCCGAAGCAGGGCCGAGTCCCGGTCGGGACCCGCCACGATCGGGCCGGGCACGAAGCCGGCCTGACGCAGCTCCCAGCGCCGCCAGTCGTGCGCGAACAGCGCGACCAGGAGGTTGAGCCCGGGCAGCAGCACCCATGCGTTCGGCACCAGCCGGGCGAGCGCGCCGATCAGCAGAGCCGCGATCCCGGCCAGGACCGCCACCAGCCAGCTGCCGCGTCGCAGCAGCACCAGCCAGCCGAACAGCAGCGCCCACGGAGAGAAGCCTTCCGGCACCAGCACCGGCGGCTGTTCCGGCCGCGCCGGGTCGGGGAGGGAAAAGTGCGTGCTGTAGACCCTCACAGCACCCCCTTGGTGGAGGGGATGCGGTTCTGGCTGCGCGGGTCGGGCTCGGTGGCCGCACGCAGCGCGCGCGCCACCGCCTTGAAGCAGGCTTCCGCGATGTGGTGGTTGTTGGTGCCCGCCTTCTGCGTCACGTGCAGCGACAGGCCGGCATTGCCCGAGAAGCCGCGGAAGAACTCCTCGAACAGCTCGGTGTCCATCTCGCCCACCTTGTCGCGCGGGAACGACACGGTCCAGACCAGGAACGCGCGCCCGGAGATGTCGATCGCCGCCTCGACCAGCGCCTCGTCCATCGGCACCACGGCGTGGCCGTAGCGGCGTATGCCGCTCTTGTCGCCCAGCGCGCGGGTCAGCGCCTGGCCCAGCACGATGCCGACGTCCTCGGTGGTGTGGTGGAAGTCGACGCCGAGGTCGCCCGCCGCCTTGACCTCCAGGTCGAACGAGGCGTGCCTGGCGAGCGCGGTCAGCATGTGGTCGAGGAAGCCGATCCCGGTCCCGATCGCCGCCTGCCCGGTGCCGTCCAGGTCCAGCGACAGGGTGATGTCGGTTTCCGCCGTGACGCGGTGGAGCTGGGCGCTGCGTGTGGGTGCCATGGTGCTCCCTCCCTACAGGATCGCACCGGAGGAGGCCACCATCGGCGCCCGGGCCGGTCCTAGCCGGACGCGAAGCTCTGCACCAGGCTGCCGGCGACCAGGTGCCAGCCGTCGATCAGCACGAAGAAGATGAGCTTGAACGGCAGCGAGATCGAGCTCGGCGGCAGCATCATCATGCCCATGCTCATCAGCACGCTCGACACCACGATGTCGATGATCAGGAACGGCAGGAACAGCAGGAAGCCCATCTCGAAGCCGCGACGCAGCTCGCCCACCATGAATGCCGGCACCAGCGCCCGCCACGGCGTGTCGCCGGCGCTGCCAGGGACCGGAAGCTTGGCGATGTCGAGGAACAGGCGCAGGTCCGGAGCGCGTATGTTGGCCAGCATGAAGTGGCGGAACGGCTCGGCCGCCGCACGCAGGCCGTCGATCTCGCCCACCTTGCCGTCCATCAGCGGCACGATGCCCGCGGTCCAGGACAGCTCCAGCGTCGGCTGCATGACGAAGAAGGTCAGGAACAGGGCAAGCCCGATCAGCACCGTGTTGGGCGGCGTGCCCTGCGCGCCGATCGCGCTGCGCAGCAGCGACAGCACGATGACGATGCGGGTGAAGCCGGTCACCATCACCAGGAGGCTCGGCGCCAGCGACAGCAGGGTGATCAGCGCGGTGAGCTGCACCAGCCGGCCGGTGGCGCCCGCCTCGCCGCCATGGCCGAGGTCGATGCTGACCGCCTGCGCCTGCGCCACCGCCGGAAGCAGCAGCAGCGCCAGCGCCGCCGACACCCCGAGCGCGACCCGCCGGGCGCTCACGACACGCGCCCCGGTGCGGACCTGGGCGGAAACCGCCCGGCGCCGGGATCGGGCAGGCCGTCCGAGGCGGCCCCGGCGCCCGCAGGCGGCCAGGGCAGCATCACGTCGCTGGCGCCGCCGGTCAGCAGCAGCACCTGCGCATCGCCGCACTGCACCAGGTGCAGGCGGCGCCTGCCGTCCAGCCCGAGCTGGCCGGCCAGCCAGAGCGGCGTGCCCGCGGCGCGCGGCCGCCTCGTAGCGAGGAAGCGGGTCCCGTAGCGAAGCAGGACGATGCAACCGACCACGAGAACGAGCGCGCCCGCGGCACTGAGAAGGTCTGAAACAGGAAGCATGACACGGCCTTTTGCCGGTGATGCCCCATCCTGACGCGGACCGGTTAACGGACGGTGAACATGGCGAACCTCCTGTCGTTAACGTTTCCGCAACGATCCGTGGGCCATGATGCGAATGCGGAGCAGGTTGCGCTCCGTCCGGGTCCGAGGAGCTCCGTCATGAGTGCCGGCCAGTCCGATCTCCTGAGCCTGGCGTCGACGCGCCTGCAATGGCTCGACGACCGCCAGCGCGTGCTGGCGCGCAACATCGCCAACTCCGACACTCCCGGCTACGTGCCGCGCGACGAGCAGCCGTTCAGCCAGACGATGGCGGACCAGGTATCGGCGCCGGTGCGGACCGATCCCATGCACCTGTCCGGCACGCTGGACACGGGCAACACCGTGGTGACGCGGCCGAAGCAGCGCTCGATCGACGGCAACGCGGTGCAGGTCGACGCCGAGCTGACCAAGGTCGCCGACACCGACACGCAGCAGCGCCTCGTGACCAGCCTCTACAGCAAGTACATGAGCATGTACTCGACCGCACTCGGGAAGGGCTGACCGATGATCTTCTCCTCCCGAGCGGAGCGCTGACGCGATGGACATCTCCAAGGCGCTCGACGTTTCGGCCTCCGGCATGGACGCGCAGAGCATGCGCCTGCGCGTGATCGCGGAGAACCTCGCCAACCAGGACACCACCGGCTCGACCCCGGGTGCCGATCCGTACCGCCGCAAGACCATCACCTTCGGCGAGACCGTGGACCGGCAGACCGGCGAATCCGAAGTCACTGTGAAGCAGATCGGCCAGGACCAGAGCGCGTTCAGCACGCGCTACGACCCGTCGCATCCGGCCGCCGACGCCACCGGCTACGTCAAGACGCCGAACGTCAACAGCTTCGTCGAGATCATGGACATGAAGGAGGCGGAGCGCTCCTACAGCGCCAACCTGAACGTCATGCAGACCACGCGCTCGATGATGACGCG
>CALMVN010000125.1:2518-10354 GCA_937873225.1 uncultured Acetobacteraceae bacterium | reverse complement strand
TCGACCACCGCGATCCGCGACCGGGTAGTCCAGGCGTACCAGGACATCATGAAGATGTCGATCTGACCGACGGAAACACCGTCGGACCGGCGACCAGGAGGGTTTGCATGCAGGAAGGCGACGTCGCGGTGATCTTGCGCGACATGTTCATGGTGGTCCTGAAGATGGCGGCTCCGGGCCTGCTGACGGCGCTTGCGGTCGGCGTGCTGATCTCGCTGATCCAGGCGGTGACGCAGCTGAACGAGAGCACGCTGGCCTTCGTGCCGAAGCTGCTGGCGCTCGGACTGACGCTGACCCTGGCCGGCTCGTTCATGTTCGCCACCCTGACCGATTACACCCACCTGCTGTTCGACCAGCTGATCGCGTCCGGCGGACGGTGACCGGCGCATCGACCACCACCGGACGCGGCTGATGCAGCCCGATCCGCTGCTCGCCGCCCTGCCGGACTGGGCGTTCGGCTTCGCCATCGTGCTGGCGCGCGTGAGTGCGGCGGTCATGGTCATGCCGGGCCTGGGCGAGAGCGACGCGCCGGCGGTGGTGCGCGCCGGCCTGGCGGTCGGCATCTCCGCCCTGATCCTGCCCGGGGTGGTCCACCTGATCCCGCCGGCCGACGAGGCGCCGCTGCGCATCCTGGCGATGATCGCGGGCGAGCTGCTGGTCGGCCTGCTGCTCGGATGGCTGGCGAAGCTGCTGGCGCTGGCGCTGCCGATCGCAGGCCAGATCGCGGCGGTGCAGATCGGCCTGTCGAGCGTGCTGCAGCCCGACCCGGAGCTCGGGGCCCAGACCGCCGGCACCAGCCGGCTGCTGGCGATCGCCGGGCCGGTCCTGATCCTGTCGACCGGGCTCTACGCCATGCCGCTGGAGGCCCTGTCCGGCAGCTACCGGCTGTTCCCGCCGGGCACGCTGCTGCCTGTGGGCGACGCGGCGCAGAGCGTCGCGCAGGCGACCGGCGAGTGCTTCGCATTGGCGCTGCGGCTGTCGGCGCCGCTTCTGATCGCGGGCCTGATCTGGCAGACCATGCTCGGGCTGCTGGCGCGGCTGGTGCCGTCGCTGCAGGTGTTCTCGCTGGCCATGCCCGGCCAGGTGCTGGGCGGCCTGCTGGTGTTCGGGCTGGTGCTCAAGCAGATCCTCGACGCCTGGATCGGCAGCGTGTCGGCCGGCTTCGCCGCCCTGCCCGGGCTGTAGACGCCCGTGGCCGACTCGGACAAGGAGGACCGGACAGAAGCCCCGTCCGCCAGACGACTCGAGACCGCGCGTGGTGAGGGCCAGGTCGCGATCTCGCGCGAGCTGCAGTCGCTGACCGTGCTCGGCTGCGCCCTCACCGCGATGGCGATGACCGGGCCGGCGCAGGTGACCCATCTGGTGGTGCGGACGCGCCACCTCATGGAGGGGATCGGCACGATCGACCTCAGCGCCGGCGGCCTGGCGGAGGTGCACAAATCGCTGATCCTGGCCGCCGGCCTCGCCGGCCCGCCGGTGCTGGCGGCGGTGGTCGGCGGGGCGGCGATCACGCTGCTGCAGACCGGATTCCTGCTTCATCCGGGCGCCCTGATGCCGCAGCCCGGCCGCCTGAGCCCCATGCGCGGCATCAAGCGGATCTTCGGCGGCGACAACGCGGTCGAGACCCTCAAGGCGCTGGTCAAGCTCCTCGCCTTCGTCCTGGCGCTGTACCACGTGCTGGGCGGGCTGTGGCCGGTGTTCCTGAGCTCGACCGGGTGGGACGCCGGCACCCTGGCTGAGCGCACGGCAAGGCTCGTGCTGCACGCCATGCTGATGCTGCTGGCGGTGCAGGGGGGCATCGCCGTGCTGGACACCGCCTGGGTGCGCTACCGCCACACGTCCAGGCTGCGCATGAGCCGGCAGGACCTGCGCGACGAGCACCGGCAGAGCGAGGGTGACCCGCACGTGAAGGGCCGCATCAGGCAGCTGCGTCGCCAGCGGGCGAAGCGGCGTATGATGGACTCGGTGAAGACGGCGACGGTGATCATCACCAACCCGACCCACTACGCGGTGGCGCTGGCCTACGAGAACGGCGGCAAGGGCGCGCCCAAGGTGGTCGCCAAGGGGGTGGACGAGCTCGCCGCCCGGATCAGGGAGATGGCGCTCGACCACAAGGTGCCGCTGGTGGCGAACCCGCCGCTGGCCCGCGCGCTCTACACCGTGCCGCTCGACGCCGAGATCCCGCGCGAGCACTTCCAGGTGGTGGCCGGCATCATCGCCTATGTCTGGCGCCTCAAGCGTCCGCCGCCCGGGCCGCCGCCGCTCCGCTGAAGGGAATCGTCGCGACCGGACCGTCCGGATCTGGCGGAACAGCCCAATGTACCCTATTTGTTCCAGCAGAACGTGAACGGCCGGGCGAGGGAATTGCTGCCCCTGCCGTTCCTGGTGCGTTAGGGTCTCCACGCCACGATTTCGCGCTCACCGCGCGCCTTCCTCCAAGGAGCAGTTGATGGACAAGAGCAAGGCGCTTGAGGGCGCTCTCACCCAGATCGAGAGGGCCTTCGGCAAGGGCTCGATCATGCGCATGGGACAGCGCACCAACGACCACGTCGACGTGGTCTCCACAGGTTCGCTCGGCCTCGACATAGCACTCGGCATCGGCGGCCTGCCGCGCGGCCGCGTGGTCGAGATCTACGGCCCGGAAAGCTCGGGCAAGACCACCATGGCGCTGCACGCGATCGCCGAGGCGCAGAAGAAGGGCGGCACCTGCGCCTTCATCGACGCCGAGCACGCGCTCGACCCCGGCTATGCCCGCAAGCTCGGCGTCGACATCGACAGCCTGCTGATCTCCCAGCCCGACGCCGGCGAGCAGGCGCTGGAGATCGCCGACACGCTGGTGCGCTCCGGCGCCATCGACGTGCTGGTGGTGGACAGCGTCGCCGCCCTGGTGCCGCGCGCCGAGCTCGAGGGCGACATGGGCGACAGCCATGTCGGCCTGCACGCCCGGCTGATGAGCCAGGCGCTGCGCAAGCTGACTGGCACGGTGTCGCGCTCCAACACCATGATCATCTTCCTGAACCAGATCCGGATGAAGATCGGCGTGATGTTCGGCAGCCCCGAGACCACCACCGGCGGCAACGCGCTCAAGTTCTACGCGTCCGTGCGCCTCGACATCCGGCGCATCGGCCAGATCAAGGAGAAGGACGAGGTCGTCGGCAACCAGACCCGGGTCAAGGTGGTCAAGAACAAGATGGCGCCGCCGTTCAAGCAGGTCGAGTTCGACATCATGTACGGCGAGGGCGTCAGCAAGATGGGCGAGCTGATCGACCTCGGCGTCAAGGCCAACATCGTCGAGAAGTCCGGCGCCTGGTTCTCCTACGACAGCACCCGGATCGGCCAGGGACGCGAGAACTCCAAGCAGTTCCTGCGCGACCACCCGGAGATGGCGGAAGCGATCGAGCAGCGCATCCGCCAGCAGGCCGGCGTGGTCGCCAACGCCATGACCGTCGAGCCGGAGGACCACGAGGCCACCGAAGCGGCCGACTGACCGCGCGGTTCATCGCGCCGCGGGTGGGGGCTCCTCGTCCCGCGGCGCCGGCCGCAGCGCCCGGGCGTGCCGGGTGCGATCGCCCAGCGACGCCAGCAATGCCACCACGTCGCGTCCGGCCTGCGGGTCCGGATCGCCTCGCCGCTGCGCCGCCATCAGGGCGCTCACGAGCGTGGTGCCGGTGGAAAGGTGCCTCTGCATGGGATGGCTCCGGTTTGAACGCATCCTCCCTAGCCTTGAATGATAATCATTCGCAAGAAGTGATCCGTTGGCTTGCCGATGCCGGTTCCAGGTGCGATCACTCCCCGAACAACCACGGTGCGGGGCAGGACAATGGCCAGGATCAAGGTGAAGGAGCCCGTCGTCGAGCTCGACGGCGACGAGATGACCCGGATCATCTGGAGCTTCATCAAGGAAAAGCTGATCCTCCCCTACCTCGACGTCGACCTGAAGTACTACGACCTCGGCATCGAGTACCGCGACCAGACCGACGACCAGGTCACGGTGGACGCCGCCCACGCGATCAAGCGCTACGGCGTCGGCGTGAAGTGTGCCACCATCACCCCGGATGAGGCGCGCGTCGCCGAGTTCAAGCTCAAGAAGATGTGGCGCAGTCCGAATGGCACCATACGCAACATCCTCGACGGCACCATCTTCCGCGAGCCGATTATCTGCAACAACGTGCCGCGCCTGGTGCCGCACTGGACCCAGCCGATCATCATCGGCCGCCACGCCTATGGCGACATCTACCGCGCCGCGGAGTTCAAGGTGCCCGGTCCCGGCACGGTGACCATCACCTACCAGCCGGCGGATGGGGGCACGCCCATCCAGCACGAGGTGCACGACTTCAAGGGCCCCGGCGTGGCGCTCGGCATCCACAACACCCGGGCCTCGATCGAGGGCTTCGCGCGCGCCTCCTTCAACTACGGCCTGTCGCGCAACCTTCCGGTCTACCTGTCGACCAAGAACACCATCCTCAAGGCCTATGACGGCCTGTTCAAGGACGTGTTCCAGGAGGTGTTCGATGCCGAGTTCAAGTCCGAGTTCGACGGCCGCGGCCTGACCTACGAGCACCGCCTGATCGACGACATGGTGGCGGCAGCCCTCAAGTGGTCGGGCGGCTATGTCTGGGCCTGCAAGAACTACGACGGCGACGTGCAGAGCGACATCGTGGCGCAGGGCTTCGGCTCGCTCGGCCTGATGACCTCCGTGCTGCTGTCCCCGGACGGCAACACGATCGAGTCCGAGGCTGCGCACGGCACGGTGACGCGTCACTACCGCGAGCACCAGAAGGGGCGGCAGACCAGCACCAACCCGATCGCCTCGATCTTCGCCTGGACCCGCGGCCTGGTCTACCGCGGCCGCTTCGACGACACCCCGGACGTGACGCACTTCGCCGAGACGCTGGAGAAGGTGTGCATCGACACCGTGGAGTCCGGCCACATGACCAAGGACCTGTCGCTGCTGATCGGCCCCGACCAGCCCTGGCTGACCACCCAGGACTTCCTGGCGAAGATCGACGAGAACCTCCAGGGCGCGTTCGCCAGGACCTGATCCTGGTCCCGGCCCGGTTCACGCCGGGTCGGGCGTCACTGTCAGGCTCCGGACCGCGTCCTGCCGCTCCTCCTCCTGGATCTGCCGCAGGGCGATCTGCCAGTACTCGTCGTTTCGGCCATGCGGGCGGCCGTCCTGCTCCCACAGGTGGTAGGCGCGCAGCCTGACCCGCTCGTCGTTCCTGCCGATCTGCCCCGACATCCCGGTCTTCTCTCCGCCGCTTGGTCCTCCAATGACCGATCGCGGTCCGGGTTGCGCCGGGATCAGCCCGCCTCGTCGCCGCGGCGATAGGGCGACAGGGTCGATAGCGCCTGCATCTCCTCCAGCCGCGCCGGCCGCTCCTGGTCCAGGTAGTCCGACACCGCCGCCCGCAGCCCCGGATGCTCGATCCAGTGCGCCGAGTACGTCGCACGCGGCAGGTAGCCGCGCTGGATCTTGTGCTCGCCCTGCGCCCCCGCCTCGACCCGCTTCAGCCCCCGCTCGATGGCGAAGTCGATGGCGCGGTAGTAGCAGAGCTCGAAATGGAGGAACGGCCAGTCGCCGATGCAGCCCCAGTTGCGGCCGTACAGCGCGTCGGATCCCAGCAGGTTGAGCGCGCCCGCCACCGGTCTGCCGTCCTGCTCGGCCAGCATCAGCACCACCTTGTCGCCGAGCCGCTCCGACAGCAGGGAGAAGAACCGTTCGGTCAGGTAGGCGCTGCCCCATTTGCGGTCCACCGTGGACAGGTAGAAGCGGTGGAACGCCTTCCAGTGCCGGCCGGTGATCTCGTGCCCCTGCAGGGTGCGGAACTCGAGACCCGCCGCGTTGGCGTCCCGCCGCTCGCGCCGCAGCCCCTTGCGCTTGCGCGAGCTGAGTGCGCCCAGGAAGTCGTCGAAGCTCGCGTAGCCGGCGTTCTCCCAGTGGAACTGCATGCCGATCCGCTGCAGCCACCCTTGCGCGCCCAGCGCCTCCCACTCGTCCTCGTTGCAGAACGTCACGTGCACCGAGGACAGCGACAGCTCGCCGCAGGCCTGGCGGAGCGCCCCCGCCAGCGCCGCCGTCAGCACCGGCGCCGGATAGCCGGCATCCGGACGCACCAGCAGGCGCGGGCCCGGCACCGGGCTGAACGGCGCCGCCACCTGCAGCTTCGGGTAGTAGCGCCCGCCCGCCTGCTCGAACGCGTTGGCCCAGCCATGGTCGAACACGTACTCGCCATAGGAATGCGACTTGGCATACATCGGCGCCGCACCCAGCAGCCGCCCGCTCTCGTCGCGCAGCACGGCATGCTGCGGCATCCACCCGGTGCGACGTCCGGTCGAGCCGCTGTCCTCGACCGCCGACAGGAAGGCGTGGCTGACGAACGGGTTGTCGCCGCCGCCGCACGCGTCCCACTCGACGGGGTCGATCGCGCCGATCGAGGGATGCAGCGACAGCGAGAAGGAGGGTGCCGGATCAGCCATCAGCCCGATATGGCCCGCCTGGCCTCAGCTCAAACCCCGTCCACCTCGAACAGTCCTTCCACCTCCACCGGCGCGTCCAGCGGCAGCGAGGGTACGCCGACCGTGGAGCGGGCATGGCGCCCGGCCTCGCCGAACACCGCCACCGCCAGGTCCGACGCGCCGTTCATCACCGTGGCGTGCTGGGTGAAGTCGGGAGTGCAGGCGATGAACCCGCCCAGCCGCACCACCCGTCGCACCGCGTGCAGGCCGCCCAGCGCCGCCTCGAGCTGGGCGATCACGTTGATCATGCACCAGCGCGCCGCCTCCGCGCCCTTCTCCACGCTGATTCCGCCGCCGAGCTTGCCGCTGGCGCTGAGCCGCCCCTCGACCAGCGGCAGCTGCCCCGATACCATCAGCAGGTGGCCGGTCCGCACCGCGGCCACGTAGTTCGCCACCGGCGCGGCTGCGGCCGGCAGCACGATCCCCAGCGCCTGCAGGCGACCGGCCGGGGTGTCGCCGCTCATCCGCGTCCTCCCACCAGGCGGAGCCCGCTGCGCCCGCCGGCGCGCGGCCGGGCTCCGGTCTCGGGCAGGTCGAGCGGCAGCAGCGGCCGCTCGTCGTGCGCATCCGCCTCGGGATGCGGCGCGTCCGGCAGCGGGCGACCGAGATAGGTCTCGGACAGCATGCGGAACGCGTAGTCCAGCAGCGAGGTGGCGTGGCCGATGCCGCCGTCGCCCTCCACCGGTCCGGCCGGTCCGAACCGGGTATAGGCGAAGGCGTCGACATAGGCGTCCAGCGGCACCCCGTGCTGCAGCCCAAGGCTCACCGAGCGCGCGAACGCGTCCATCAGCCCGCGCATCGCCGGCGTTTCCCGCGGCGGCGTGATGGCGAGCTCGCCCAGGCTGCCGTCCTCGAACTCGCCGGTCTGCAGGAACACGCGATGCCCGCCGATCGCCGCCTTCTGGGTGAAGCCGCGACGACGCGACGGCAGCTCGCGTCGGGCCGGGCCGGCGGCTGCCAGCGTCGGCTGGTGTTCCGGCAGCGGCGGCATGTGGTCGAGGAGGCCGGCCAGGGCGCGGTGCATCGCCAGCCAGGCGTCGCGGCCGGGGCGCGGCAGCACCCCGTCGCCGGACAGGCTGAGCGCCAGCGCCGCTTCCGGGGTCAGGCCGCGCCCGGACAGCCGTGCCAGGGTGCTGGCGGACAGCCGCCCGTCCGGACGCAGCGGGGAGAAGATCGGCGCCAGGCCGCAGCCCTCGACCCCGAGCAGGGAGTCGACCGGTCCGGGCCTGGAGAAGCCGGTCTCGATCCGCAGGCCCGGCGGCGGCGCCACGCGCACCACCCCCGCCCCGGCCGCCCGCCCCCGCACCCCCCCGCGCC
>CALMVN010000125.1:0-2508 GCA_937873225.1 uncultured Acetobacteraceae bacterium | reverse complement strand
GCGGCGCCGCCCAAGAAACGGTGAGGAGCCGCTACTCCGTGACCTGCCCGATGCCCGCCGAGGCGCCCGACCCGGCCGACGCCCCGCCGGCGCCGAGCACGCGCTGCGCCCCGTCCGCGTCGCCGCGCAGCAGCCCGGCGGCGGCGGTGGCGAGGCAGCGCGCCACGTCGCGTCCCGATTCGTCGTCGTAGTCGAGCCCGAGCCCGGCCAGGCAGGCATCCAGGTTGGTCAGCAGCAGGCGCGGCGGCGCGGCGCCGGGCCGGGCCGACTGCAGGCGCAGCGCGTGCGCCACCGTGCGCAGCGCCGCCTCGTAGCTGTCGGTCTCGAAGCCGCTGCCCGGCTTCACGAAGGCCGCGAGGTTGAGCACGAACGCCGGCGACGGGTCCGCAGGCTCCGTCCCGGTGCCGGCCCAGCTTTCCGGTCCCGGCGCGGCGCGGCGCAGCAGCAGCAGCACCGCCCGCGCCCGCCCCCGCCCCCCCCGTGCGCCGGGCAAGCGCGGGGTCGCGTCCGGATCGGCGGCCTCGTGCGCGACGCGCATCCTGACCCCGTTCCAGCGCCCCCGGCTGCTCGATGCGACGCTCATCGACGGGGCGAACGGGGACGGGTCGGGGGATGTGCCATCGCTCGACCCTAGACGGTCGGGGCAGCCGGAGAAAGCCGTATCGCCGTGCCGCCGCGGTCGCCGCAGGCCCGGATGGACCGGAACGCGGCGGCTGCGTATAGGTGACCGCCATGACCAGCATCGGCACCCGACTGTTCACCCTTCTGCGGGGCCGCCTGATCGGCCGCGACGCCGACGGACGGGCGTACTACGAGTCGCGCCGGCCGGGCGGATACACCCACCGCTTCCGCCGCTGGGTGATCTACAACCCCGGCGACGACGCCTCCGCGGTTCCGGCGGAATGGTGGAACTGGCTGCACCATGCCGACGACGCGCCGCTGCCGCCCGCCGCCCGCCAGCCCTGGCAGCTGCCGTTCCAGCCGAACCGCACCGGCGACCCCGGCGGCTACCATCCGCCCGGCAGCGACTACCGCGGCGGGCTCAGGCCGCAATCCACCGGCGACTACGAGTCCTGGACCCCGGACGCCTGAGCCGTGCCCGACACCGTGACCTCCGGCACCATCCTTCCGGCCGCGGCACCCCGCCGCGCCCGCGGCGGCGGACGCGCCGCGATCGAGTTCCTCACCGGCCTGCTGGTGCTCCTGGCGCTGGTCGGGCTGCTGGCGCTGGCGCTGCTCGGCAGCGGCCGCAAGTCCGACGGCGGATACCGGCTCCTCGCCCGCTTCGCCCATATCGACGGGCTGTCGGTCGGCTCCGACGTGCGCCTGGCGGGGGTGACGGTGGGGCAGGTGGTGTCGGAGCGGGTCGACCCGGCCTCCTACCAGGCCGAGGTCGCGTTCACCGTGCGCAACGACCTGCGCCTGCCGACCGACAGCTCGGCGACCGTGACCAGCGACAGCCTGCTCGGCGGCAAGTACCTGGCGCTCCAGCCGGGCGGCGCCGAGGAGGTGCTGCACCCGGGCGGGCGGGTGACGCTGACCCAGGGCTCGATCAGCCTGGAGCAGCTGCTGAGCAAGTTCATCTTCAGCGTCACCGACGCGATGTCGGCGCAGAAGAAGGGCGCCGCGTCCGCCGGGCCGCCGGCTGCGTCGCCGTGACCACCCCGGTGCGCTGGCCGCAGCCGGACGGCACGCCGGTCTCCTGCACCGAGAAGCTGCGCATGCTGGCGGAGAACCAGGCCGAGCTGCGCGCCACCCTGCGCGACGTGTTCGACGACGCGGTGCTGATGGGGGTGGACGACGCCGCCATGCGGCAGATCCTGATCGACGAGATCCTGGCGCTGCCCGGCCCGCACCGCCCGGCTGAAGCATGAGTGGCCGGCGCGTGAGCGGCCGCCTGGGGCAGACGGCGCTCCTGGCGGGCGTCGCGCTGCTCGCCGCACCGTCGTCGCGCGCGGCCGAGTACGTTCCGCCGCCGATCATGCCGGTGCCGAACGCCTGGCAGGGGCGGTCCGAGGCGGTGGTGCGCGTGCTGGACAAGCTCGACGCCCACATCGAGACCCTGACCCTGAAGGCGGGCGAGACCGGCAGCTACAAGAGCCTGAGCGTGACCGTGCGCTCCTGCATGGACCGCCCGGACGGGCTGCCGCGCGACGCCGGCGCCTTCCTCGACATCCAGGACCACCGCGCCGGCGACGTTTCCCCGTTCAACGGCTGGACCTTCTCCGGCGACCCGTCGGTGGGCGTGTTCGAAAGCCCGGTCTATGCGGTGCAGCTGGTGACCTGCCAGGGCGACCTGGTGGCGCCCGCGGCACCGCCCCTGCCGCCGCCGGTGCCGCCGCCCGCCTCCATGCTGCCCCCGCCGCCACCAGCCGCCGCGCCAGGCGACTCCGACGACGCGTCCGGCGACGCGCCCGCAACGCCGGCCCCGGCGTCCCCGGCCGCGCCCGTTGCGGCGCCAGGGGATGGCGAGGACCAGCCCGACGGCGCCGCGGCGCAGCCGGACGC
>CALMVN010000124.1 GCA_937873225.1 uncultured Acetobacteraceae bacterium | reverse complement strand
TGCACCGTCAGGCACCAGATCGGACCAGGCGCGCCGGGCGGCGGCGGGGCCTGGGAAACGGGCGGTCGTGGGGCAGGCGCCGTCGGGCGTCGGGTCCGGCTGGTCGGCATGGCGGCCTCCTTAGCAGGACGCGGCAGGGCTGCCATCCTCAAGCGATCGTTCGGGGTCATGGTGATGGCCTCCCGCGTCGGCCGGATGCAAGCGGGAGGCCAACCGATCCGCTGCCGTCAGGCGCGCGCCGGGTGCGACGCGGCAGTCTGCCCGAACAGCACCCGGCGTTCCTCTTCCGTCCTGATGCCGCCCGCGTCGGGATTGACGGTTCGCACCAGGTCGTAGGCGCGGGTGGTGGCGGGACGCGCCTTGATCTCCCCGTGCCAGCGACGGAGATGGGGGAAGTCGTCGATCGCCTGGCCCTGCGCCTCGGGAAGGATCCAGGGGTAGCTCGCCATATCGGCGATCGTGTACGCGTCGCCGGCCAGGAAGGCGCGGTCGGCCAGCCTGCGGTCCAGCACGCCGTAGAGGCGGTTGGTTTCCCGCACGTAGCGGTCGATCGCGTAGGGGATCTTCTCCGGTGCGTAGTTGCGGAAATGGTGGTTCTGCCCGGCCATGGGGCCGAGCCCGCCCATCTGCCAGAACAGCCATTGCAGCACCTCCGCCCGGCCGCGCGCGTCCGCCGGGATGAAGTGCCCGGTCTTGCCCGCGAGGTAGAGCAGGATCGCGCCGGACTCGAACAGCGACAGGGGCTCGCCGCCGCCTTCGGGCGCGTGGTCGAGGATCGCCGGGATGCGGTTGTTGGGCGCCACCCGGAGAAAGGAGGGCTCGAACTGCTCACCCTTGCCGATGTTCACCGGGATCACCCGGTAGGGGAGACCGGTCTCCTCCAGGAACAGCGTGACCTTGTGGCCGTTCGGCGTGGTCCAGTAGTAAAGGTCGATCATTCCGCGCTCCTTGTGGTCTGGCCGATCTCGCACGAGATGGCATACGTCGTCCCGTTCGTACCTTCCGCCCCCGTGGATCGGCCGGCAAGCCGGTCCGCGCTGTCGCCGACGCAACCGTTTCGGAGATCCGCCATGCGCGTCCTCGGTGCCGTTCTGTTCGCCGCCTGCCTGTCGCTCGGGACCGCGGCCCCGGCGCTCGCGATCGGGCTTCCGACGCCCACCGGCCTGCCGTCGACGCAGCCGGTGCCGGACCCGCATCCCTACGACACCGCCGCCGACGCGCACGCCGCGGTCGACGCCGCGTTCGCCGCCGCCAGGCGGAGCGGCCGCGACGTGCTGATCGACTTCGGCGCCAACTGGTGCCCCGACTGCCGGATGCTGAACGGGGTGATGCAGATGCCGGCGGTCAAGGCGTGGCGAGACAGCCGGTTCGAGACGGTGATGGTCAACGTCGACCGCTTCAACGTCAACATGGACGTGGCCGCCCGCTACGGCGTGACGGTGAAGCAGATCCCGACCGTGCTGGTGCTGACCCCGCAGGGCAGGCTGCTTGATCCGGACGGTACGCTGGCGCTCGGCAACGCCCGCGCGATGACGCCGCAGGCCTCGGTGGACCAGATCGCAGCCTGGGACGCGCGTCCGCATTGATCCCGGCCGGTCGCGCGGCCGTTACACGGTCAGGCTAGAACCGTGGCGGGAACCAGGGAGCGGACGATGCGATCGAGGCGTGTGGCGGCGGTGGCGGCGCTCGGCCTCCTGTGCGGGATCGGGCAGGCCTCGGCACAGGACGCCGAAGGCAACGGGCACCAGGGCCTCGACCGTGCGCTGACGGTGCTTCGGCTGAGGATGACGGCGGCAGGCAAGCGCTGCCTGGGCGCCATGGCCGAGCTGCACCAGACCGAGGACCAGGTGGTGGCGCTGAGCAGGAACGGTCCCGGCACGGAGGACAAGCCGAACCCGAGCCTGGACATCGCCCGGGACGTGCTCGGATCGGACTACGACACGGCGGCCTCGGCGTGCGGACCGGACGCGGTCCGGGCCTGCCGGACGCCGACGGGTGCCGCGATGGTGAAGGCGTGCGGCAGCCTGACCGCCGGTGGCGCGCAGTGACCGTGCGGGCCGGCACGGCGACGGAGGCATCGCCCGGCGCGGCCGGCCCGACGGATGCCGGCCCTGCCGCCCAGGACGGCGTGCCGGGCGATCCGGACAGGACGTTCACGCGACGCCGGAGATCGTCCGCACCGGTCGCGCAGCCGTTGTCGAGGCAGGCCGAGGTCGCGTCGGCACAGGGCACGCGGAACCGGATCGGACCGGACCGCCGGCAACGGTGAAGCGCCGCCTCGCCTCGATCAGCCGGCCGCAGCGCCGGTGTCGCGCCCAGGCGCCGTTGTCGCCGGCGAGAATGACGACGTCGCGCCGCAGGCCCGGCAGGACGCGCACGTCGACGGCGTCGCCGGGCCGAGGGTAGAGGACGGCGCCGGAAGCGGGACGGATGGCGAACCCGTGGTCCTCGACGCGTTCCGGGACCAGGGCTGTCTGCGACGGCCGGATGGGGATCGCGCAGCCCACCCGCGTCGGCCGCCGTAGCGGGTCGAGCTCGGGCAGGTTCCGACCCTCCCCGCTGGTGCGGTCCGGCCGGCGCGGCAGGGCGTCCACGCGGCGACGCCCGGACCGGCCAGGACGTTGGGCAAGGCGACGACGATCGCGGGCGCGTTCCAGGACGAGCTGCGGCCGGCGCATCGGCGGATCGTCGCCCCGATCCCGCCGACAGGAGCACCGGCAGGAAGGGGAAGCGGTGGCGTGCGAGCAGGACGAGCGGGTGGATCGGAAGAACCACCGGCGTCACGGAACGGAGGCCGGCATGATCAGGATGCTCACGGGCGGGAACGCGTGGCGGGCGGGCGCGCCGGCCGGTCGCGGCGACGGCAACAATGGTGGTGCAGGGAGCCCGGCACCGGGCAGGACGTCCGGCGACGCCGCGTGCCTCGCTGCAGGCGACGGGACGGACGCGCGGCGGGGGCGCGCCGCGATGCGCTTCGCGATCCTGACCGTGGTTCTGCTGTCTGCCGGCACGGCGGCGGCGCAGGATCGGCGTTCGGCGTCCGGTTCCGCTGCGGCGGCGCCCGGCACCGGCGTCGCCGGCCACCTGGACATCAGGGAGTTCGGCGCCAGGGGTGACGGGTCGACCGACGACACGCAGGCCTTCGCCAACGCGGCGCTGGTCGTCACCGGCCATGCCGACCGCGTGGTGGGCATGGACGCGGCACGGGTCTCGTCCCTGGCCCGGCGCCTGGCCGGCAACGACGCGGTCGAGCTGGACCTGCCTTCCGGCCGCTACGTCCTGAACAGGACGATCGAGTTCGAATTGGGGCCGAACACGAGCCTCGTGCTGCGCGGCGACGGTTCGTCGAACACGCAGCTGCAGTTCAACGGCGGCATCGACGGGATACGCATCAGGATGAACCGCAACAACGGTGGCAACAGGACGGACATACACAGACAGGGCAGGTGGCCGGGGCAGTCCGTGCACATGTCCGGCATCCAGTTCGAGGCGGACACGAGGATCGTTGCCGCCGCGGCGGGCAGGAACAGCAACTCGGTGCCCGGCGGCACGCAGGCGGGATATGCCGGCACCGCCGTCTCGATCATCGGCATGCCGGGCGAGGGCGCCTCGTTCATGGCGCCGGAACTGTTCGACGACATCGTCTTCACCAACGCCCGCGGATGGTACGACGGCGCCAACGACTGGAAGGGCGGCTTCTTCCTCCAGGACGTGAGCAACGTGCGCCTGGAGCGGATCGTGTGGACCGACACGGCGCTCGACAACAACACGACGTCGATCCCGATCTGGTACCACAGCACGGCCAGGGCGTTCCGCACCGCCGGCCAGGGCAATTTCAACGTGACCGACGCCCTGGTCGAGGGCGGCAACACGGCGGTCAGGATCGACGGGCAGGCGATCCAGGGCGTGGTGCTGGACAAGCTGTTCACCGTGGGCGTGAAGGTGGGCGTGAGCTGGCTGGCGCCGCCGAACTCCCTGACCGGCAGCCTGGTGCTTGCGGACGGCAGCATGGGGGCGAGCAGCAACATGGTGGTGCTGGACAACGTGTCGACCGTGTTCAGCCACCACAACTTCTTCTACAACGTGGCACCGCCGGTGCACACGAACCCGGTGTTCCTTTCCGTCTCCGGCGGCACCACGGTGGACAGCGACCACGACACGTTCTACGGCCCGACCGCCGGCTACGAGGGCGCGGGCTTCAACGCCACCGCGATCTTCTATTCCGGGTTCGGCGCGCGCAACCCGGATCCGTCGCAGTTCTCCGACGACATCGTCGCGCATTTCGACAACGGCATCGTCGCCAGCGGCGGCCCGGTGGCGTTCGACGACATCGAGGTTTCGTCGGACACGGGCCGGACGTCGACGGGTGCGGCCACCGGCGTGTGCTACCGCGACAGCGGAACCAGCCGGGACCCGACGCAGCACCCGATCTTCACCAACATCCATTGCGGCGCGAACACGATCCAGAACGACGGGCGCTTTCTCGGCGACCTCACGCAATGGAACCTGATGCCGCGCTTCGCCGGCGGCCTCGACGTCGGCGCGCCCGGCATCGTGTCGCCCAACGGCAACGCGGGCGCCGTGGGCGTCATCAACCTGCATTCCGTGCCGTCCGCGGAGCACGGCTTCGCCGGGCGCAACCGTTTCGACGTGCGGCTCAGGCCGGGTGGCGGTATGCAGAACGGCGACGGGCAGGGCGTGCTGGACGTCGACGACCGGTTCACGCGGTTCAACAGCCCGGTGCTGGCGACCGCGATCCGCTACAACGGCTTCGTCGTGCCGCAAAGCAGCACCGCGCCATGCAACGCGGGCGACAGCGGCGACGGGGCGCTGCATGGCAGCTTCTACCACTTCTTCTGCACGGCGAAGAACCGTTGGAGCCGCGTGGCCCTGGTCGTCGGCGGCTGGTGAGGCGGCAGGACGACCGGATGCGGGCGGACGGCATCGTGCCTGATCATCCTCGCCGTCATCCTGTCCGACATCTTCACGGGTGGGACTTTAATTCTCTCGACGTTTCCGCGGTCGCGTGAATGGCAAGGATGGAGATGGGCGCACCAGATTCGAGAACGGCAGGTCGGGTCGGACGGAAACGTCAGTTATGGAGGATGCAATCCTGGCTTGAAGCGGCGACCGGATCCTGACACGCTGCAACGAGCAACCTGCAGAGATGGAAAGGTGTATGACATGGTGTCACCGGTTCGAGGCCACGGAAGCATCTATCCCGAAAGCGGTGGCGGGCATGAGGACGTCGAGGGTCCCACGTCGCCAACGCACGAGGCTGCGTTCCACCAGTGGAACGACACGTTGACGCAGAACTACAACGCCGCTCATCCAGGCACGCAGAACGCCGAAGCGAGCCTGTCCCGCTATCCGCTCTACCGGGCGGCGCAACAGAACCCGAACGACGTGTTCAGGCCAGGCGGCAGGCTCGAAACCTCCACCACCCTCGGCAACAGGACGAAGCCTGACCCCAGCTTCCTGCTGTCGAGGCACCAGACGGGCCTGCCGAGCCACTACACGTCCATGACGACGTCCCTGCCGGCGACGCAGGAACTCTCGAAGGCGTTCAGGCGGGACCACGTCTACGTGACGGATCCGCAGCCGCATGGCCGCTACCTCAACGGGCTCGCCTACAGTCCGGAAACCGCGCCACGTCCAGGCACCGGCAACGCCCTGGCGGACGCGGTGCGTTATCCGGTTACGGACGAAGCCTTCAGACAGCAGGAGGTTTCGGTGCCTGGATCGATCCCGACCGAGTCCATACGCGGATCGGTACCGGTCGACCAGGCCACGGGAAACCTCGACTTTTCCGAGCTGAAGAAGAACCGTTACTACAAGTCGCCAGCGGATCATCAGCGCGAAGCGGGCGGCGGACAGGCGGCCTCTTCGGTCGGGCTGTCGAGCGAAGGCAGCTCTGACTCGCTGTCGCAACAGGTGCTGAGGGATTCCGGCCTCTCGGATCCGTTGAGGCGCCTGTAGGAACCGGGCTCAGCCGGTCCGTCCATCGGGCCGGTGCCCTCCTCTGCGGCGGGCCGCCATCCAGCGCCAAGTGATCGTCGTCACGACGATGCTGGCGAGCAGGCTCGGCGCGTCGCACCGGACGTCCGGCAGGGCTGCCTGGTCTTCCGTGCGACCACGCCCAGCCTGTGCCTGAGGTCGATGAACCAGCCCGAATGGTTCAGCTTGCGGAGCGTGCCGCCGACATGGGCGATGGTCGATGCGGCATCCTGTCAGGATGAAGTCACGTCGCGGCACCATAAGAAGGTGAGCTCGTGCTTGTTGTGCGACAGGTGCAGCAGGCGGGCGCCGGGGATCGCGGCAAAGGCGTCGGCGGCGTCGTGATCGGTCGGGTCCTGGAACTTCACGGTGCAGACGATGCGACGCGCGGTGCCGGCGGCGATCCAGCGTCGCACCAGGGCGAGCAGGCGGGCGGGATAGGCGACGACGTCGCTGAACAGCCAGTCGACCGGCGGCTCGCGCGCGGGATCGAGCCCGAAGGCGCTGTCGGAGCGGAACGACACGCCCGGCATCCCGGCTACCTGCGGGTCGAGCGGCGCGCGGTCGACCGCGGTCACCGTGGCGCCCAGGCTGGCGATCGCCCAGGTCCAGCCGCCGGGGGAGGCGCCGAGGTCGAGGCAGGTCTCGCCCGGCCGCGGCCAGGCGCGCAGGCGGGCGCAGGCTTCCCACAGCTTGAGGTAGGCCCGGCTCGGCGGCCCGGTGCGGTCCTCGTGGAAGCGGGCGATGCCGCCGGGGAACGGGCTGGTCTTGGCCGTGCTGAGCAGCAGGCGGTCCGGCGCCAGCAGGGTCCAGGCGCCGAGCGGGGCGGCGGGCGCTGCAACCGGGAAGCGGAGCGGGGCCGCCTTCACCGGCGGCAGGCGGGCGGCGATCAGGCTGGAGCGGCGGTGGTGCAGCGACGGATGGTGGCTCCAGTTGCGCTGCCGGTCGCGCAGCGCCGACACCGCGTCGCCGATGGAGGAGATGAACAGCAGCTCGGGCATGGTCCACCCGTCCAGCGCCCAGAACGCCTCTGCTGGCGGGTCCGGCGACAGCGCCAGCCGGCCGAGCCATCCGGACACGGCGACGCCGCGACGGGCCAGCTCCTCCGCCAGCACCGCCTCGTTGCCTTCGGAGGCCAGGTAGGCGGCGCCACAGGGCCCGGTCATGCCCGGTCACACGCCCCCCGGGCGAGGCAGGCGGCCGCCAGCAGCAGCCAGCCGCCCATCAGCACGCTGCCGCCGAACGGCGCCGCGTGGCCGACGACGCGGGCCCAGGACGCGCCGCCGTCGAAGCCGAGGGCGTAGACGCCGGCGCAGAAGCAGGCGATGCCGAGCAGGAAGGCCAGCCCTGCCGCCCGGAGCAGCATGCCGCCGCGACGCTCGGCCAGCAGGCCGCAGGCGAGCAGCGCCGGAACGTGCCAGCCCTGCATCTGCACAGCACTTCGCAGCATCTCGCGGCCGCCCGGCGCCAGCATGCGCTCCGGCAGGTGCGCCGACACGGCACCCATCGCCACCGTCGACAGGCCGAGCACGGCGCCGGCGACGAGCCACGCCCTGGCCCAGCCGTGATCCGGCGGCCGGGCCGCGCCCAGGGCCCGGTGGAATGGCGATCGCATGGATGCGGCTTCTAGGGCATCTCGGGTGCCGGCGCACCCGGGGTGCTCCGCGGCATAGGCAGCGGCCGGAACGCGCCCCGGCTGCCGCGCCCTGGCTGGCGTGCCCGGGCCGCGTATAGTGCGGCATGGCGAGTGGCGACCTGTTTCCCGAGATCGAGCCGTTCGCGGCCGGCTACCTGCCGCTCGAGGCCACGGGGGAGGCGGGCGCGCACGTCATGTACTGGGAACAGGTTGGTCGTCCGGACGGGCGGCCGGTGCTGTTCCTGCACGGCGGGCCGGGGGCAGGAGCGGGGATCGTGCATCGCCGCTTCTTCGATCCGCTGGTGTGGCGGGTGGTGATCTTCGACCAGCGCGGCGCCGGCCGCTCCCGCCCGCAGGGAACCCTGCGCGACAACACCACCGCGATCCTGGTGGACGACATCGAGCGCCTGCGCCACCACCTCGGCATCGCGAGCTGGGTGCTGTTCGGCGGCTCCTGGGGCTCCACCCTGGCGCTGTCCTACGCGCAGGCGCATCCCGATCGCGTGGTGGCGCTGGTGCTGCGCGGCATCTTCCTCGGCCGGCCGGAGGAGCTGCACTGGTTCCTCTACGGGCTGCGCACGGTGTTCCCCGACGCCCACGCGCTGTTCGCCGGGCACGTCCCGGAGGCGGAGCGTTCCGACCTGCTCGGCGCCTACCTGCGCCGCCTGACCGATCCCGATCCGGCCGTCCACCTGCCGGCGTCGCGCGCCTGGTCTGAATACGAGGGCACCTGCTCGACCCTGCTGCCGACCGGCGCGGCGGTGGCGAGCTTCGCCCGGGACCGCGCGGCGCTGGGCCTGGCGCGGGTGGAGGCGCACTACTTCGCCAACGGGCTGTTCCTGCCTCCCGGCGGGCTGCTCGGCCGCATGGCGGCGATGGCGCACCTGCCGGGGGAGATCGTGCAGGGCCGCTACGACATGGTGTGCCCGGCCCGCAGCGCGTTCGACCTCGCCGCCGCCTGGCCCGGCGCCCGGCTGACGATCGTGCCCGATGCGGGCCATTCGGCGCTGGAGCCGGGCACGCGCCGGGCCCTGATCGCGGCGCTGGAGCGGTTCCGCGGCTGATCCCGGCGCGGGCGGATCGAAATCCGGTCGATTCCGGTTGAACGTCCTGCAACCCGCGGCGTTAGGCGGGCGAACCAGTGTCAGACCACCGCCATGTCGAGCGGTTTCGCCATGGCCCCGGGTTGAGGAAGCACGATGAACCGTTTTGCCCGCTGGGGTTTCGCCCTGGCCGTTCTCCCGATCGCCGCCTGCGCCAGCAACCCGCCGCCGCCGCCGCCCGCCGCGCCGCCGGGCCCGCCGCCGCTCGCCTCCGCGGATGCGAGCTTCGTGACCGGCGCCGCACAGGGCGGCATGACCGAGATCCAGGAAGCGCAGCTGGCGCAGAAGACCTCGCACAACGCCAGGATCAAGGCCTATGCGGCCCGGATGATCACCGACCACACCAACGCCGACGACCAGCTGAAGCAGCTGGCGATGACCAAGAACGCGACCGTGCCGACCGCGGTGAACGACGCGCAGATGCAGGAGATCAGCAAGCTGCAGGGCGAGACCGGCCGCAAGTTCGACCACGACTACGTCGCCGACAACATCGCCGGCCACCAGCAGCAGGTGGTGCTGTTCCAGACCGAGTCGCAAGGCGGCACCGATCCGGACCTGAAGAAGTTCGCCTCCGACACGCTGCCGACGATCCAGTCGCATCTCGACCAGGCGACCGCCCTGGCCGGGACGCACAAGGGCATGATGCACCACCACCACAAGAAGGCGGCCTCGTAACCGTCGCCATCGACGGGCCGAGCGGTCCTTCGCCGTCCATGCCCTCGCGGCGTGGACGGCGTCGTCGTTTCCGGAGGGTCGCGACCGGCCCTGCGTCATCGGGGAGCTGCGCATGTTCATCGCCATGAACCGGTTCCGGGTGGCACCCGGGTCGGAAACCGATTTCGAGCAGGTCTGGCTCAGCCGCGACGTGCACCTGAGGACGGTGCCGGGCTTCGAAAGCTTCCACCTGCTGCGCGGGCCGGAGCAGGACGACCACGTGCTGTACGCGTCGCACACGGTGTGGGCGTCCAAGGCGGCGTTCGAGGCGTGGACGCGGTCGGACGCGTTCCGCGAGGCGCACCGCAACGCCGGCCAGTCCGGCGCCAGGACGATGTATCTCGGGCCGCCGCAGTTCGAAGGCTTCGAGGTGCTGCAGACGGTGGACAGGGATTGATGGCGATCCGCATCGACCAGGTCGTCACACGCACCGGCGACGACGGCCGGACCAGCCTGGGCGACGGCACGCGGACGGCCAAGGACTCGCTTCGCGTCGAGGCCTACGGCAGCGTCGACGAGGCCAACGCCGCCGTGGGCGTGCTCCGCCTGCACGTGGCCGACGACAAGGCGCTGGACGCGGTGCTGGCGCGGATCCAGCACGGGCTGTTCGACATCGGCGGCGACCTGTGCATCCCCGGGGCGCCGGATGCCCCGTACCGGATCGACGACCGGCTGCTGCGGCTGGTCGAGGCGGAGATCGCCGTGCTGGTGGAGCGGCAGGCGCCGCTGGACAGCTTCGTGCTGCCCGGCGGCAGCGCCGGCGCCGCCCATGCCCACGTGGTGCGCACGGTGATCAGGCGGGCGGAGCGCAGGGTGGTCAGGCTTGCCGCGGCGGAGCCGGTCAACCCGCTGGTGGTGCGCACCCTGAACCGGCTGTCGGACTACGCCTTCGTGCTGGCCCGGCACCTGAACGACGACGGCCGCGCCGACGTGGTGTGGACGCGCGGACGCTGAGCCGGGCGGCTCAGAACGTGTCCAGCACCGCGGCCGCGTCCGCGGCCAGGCCGCCCAGGGCGTCGCGCACCGCGACGATACGGCCGATCACGATCAGCGCCGGGGTCGGCAGCGGGGTGCGGTCGATCCGGTCCGGCAGGGTGGCGAGGGTGCCGGTGAGCAGGAACTGTTCCGGGCTGGCGGCACGCGAGAGCGCCGCCGCGGGCGTGTCGGGCGACATCCCCGCCGAGACCAGCCGCGCCGCGATCGCACGAAGGTTGCGCACGGCCATGTAGAGCACCAGCGGCTGGTCGAGCCGGGCCAGGGCGGCCCAGTCCAGGGCGGCCACCGGGTCGGCCTCGCCCTCGGCGCTGTGGCCGGTGGCCAGCACGATCGCCTGGTTGATGCCGCGCACCGTTGCGGGGATGCCGGCCGCGGCGAGGCCGGCGAGGCCGGCGGTGAGGCCCGGCACGATCCGGAACGGGATGCCGTGGCGCGCCAGCACCAGCGCCTCCTCCGCACCCCGGCCGAACACGTAGGGATCGCCGCCCTTCAGCCGCAGCACGCGCCGGTTCTCGCGGGCCAGCGTCACCAGACGCGCCGAGATGTCGCTCTGGTGGATCGACGGCCGGCCGCCGCGCTTGCCGGCGAACTCGCGCACCGCGCCCGGCTGCGCCAGGTCGAGCACGCCGGGATCGACCAGGGCGTCGTAGACGATGACGTCGGCCTGGATCAGGCCGCACAGCGCGTGCAGCGTGAGGTGGCCGCGGTCGCCGGGGCCGGCGCCCGCCAGCCAGACGTGGCCCGGCTGCAGCACCGGGCAGCGCGCGCCAAGCAGGCGGCTGATCGCCAGGTCGGGATCGAGTGGATTCTCCGGCTCGCTCACGGGCGATCCGGACCGGGGCCGCGCCGTGTCCGGCTCCGGTGCCGACACCATCCCGCCACGCCGGCCCCTGCCATGAGCGTTTTTCGCTGGCAAGTCGGTGTCGCCGACCATAGATCAGCGTGCGGTGCAGCAACGGGGAGCATGGAACGGTATGTCGGACACGGAACTCGTCGATGCAACGTCCGTGCTGTCGCCGCCCACCAGGACCTACGGCCACCTGAGCCCGGAGCGGGTGCTGAGCGTGCACCATTGGACCGACCGGTTGTTCTCCTTCACCACCACGCGCGACCGCTCGCTCCGGTTCGAGAACGGCCAGTTCGCCATGATCGGGCTGGAGCTGGACGGCAAGCCGCTGCTTCGCGCCTACAGTATCGCCAGCGCCAACTACGAGGAGCAGCTGGAGTTCCTGTCCATCAGCGTGCCGAACGGGCCGCTGACCTCGCATCTGTGCCGGATCGTGCCCGGCGACACCGTGCTGGTCGGGCGCAAGCCCACGGGCACGCTGCTGATCGACAACCTCCGGCCCGGCCGCAACCTGTACCTGCTGGCGACCGGCACCGGGCTGGCGCCGTTCCTGGCGCTGATCAAGGATCCGGCCGCCTATGAGCGGTTCGACCGGGTGATCCTGGCGCACGGCGTGCGGCTGTCCGGCGAGCTGGCCTATGCCAACCACATACGCCACGAGCTGCCGCGCCACGAGTTCCTGGGCGAGGACGTGGCGGCCAAGCTGCTGTACTACCCGACCGTGACCCGCGAGGAGTACGAGACCACCGGCCGTCTGACCGAGCTGATCGAGACGGGGAGGATCTTCGCCGATCTCGGGCTGCCGCCGCTCGACCCGGAGCACGACCGGGTGATGATCTGCGGCTCGGAGGCGATGCTGGCGGACCTGGAAGCGATGCTGGTGTCGCGCGGGTTCGACGAGGGCAACAACGCCAACCCCGGCGCCTACGTGGTGGAAAAGGCGTTCGCGCAGCGCTGACCTCCGCCGACGCCGACGCGACAGGATCCGTTCATGGCCCATGACTTCGACCTGCTCGTCATCGGCGGCGGCTCCGGCGGCGTGCGCTGCGCCCGCATCGCCGCCACGCACGGGGCCCGCGTCGCGGTGGCGGAGAGCCGGCACTGGGGCGGCACCTGCGTCAACCTCGGCTGCGTGCCGAAGAAGATGATGGTGCAGGCCAGCGAGTACGGCGAGCACGCGCTGGACGGCCGCGGCTTCGGCTGGAGCACCGAGCCCGGCACCCACGACTGGCGGCGGCTGATGGCGGCCAAGGACGCGGAGATCGGGCGCCTCAACGGCATCTACGTGCGCCTGCTCGCCAATGCCGGCGTGACCCTGTTCGAGGGGCGGGCGCGGTTCGAGGATCCGCACACGGTGATGCTGGAACCCGGGCCGCTCGACCCGTCCTTCGCGCCGCGCCGGGTCACCGCGGAGCGGATCGTGATCGCCACCGGCAGCCGCCCGGTGGTGCAGCCGCACATCGAGGGCTACGCGCTCGGCATCGACT
Source organism: uncultured Acetobacteraceae bacterium (assembly GCA_937873225.1). Lineage (GTDB taxonomy): Bacteria > Pseudomonadota > Alphaproteobacteria > Acetobacterales > Acetobacteraceae > Lichenicola. The sequence continues at coordinate 2,597 of CALMVN010000124.1, read as the reverse complement.
CCGACCAGGCCTTTCATCTCCCGGATCGTCCGGAGCGTGTGACCATCGTCGGCAGCGGCTACATCGGCGTCGAGTTCTCCGGCATCTTCGCCGGCCTCGGTTCCGAGGTGCAGGTGGTGTACCGGCAGGACCTGCCGCTGCGGGGCTTCGACCACGACCTGCGCGCGGCGCTGGCGGAGGCGATGGCGGCGCGCGGCATACGCAGCCATCCGGGCACGTTGCTGCACCGGATCCGCCGGCACGAGGGCGCGCTGCGGGTGACGCTCGCGGACGGGCGGGAATGGGACACCGACCTGGTGTTCTTCGCCGTCGGCCGCACGCCGAACGTGGAGGGGCTCGGCCTGGACACCACGGGCGTGCGGACCACGGAGGAAGGGCGCATCCTGGTCGATGCGGGCAGCGAGACCGACCAGCCCGGCATCTTCGCCATCGGCGACGTGACCAACCGCATGAACCTGACGCCGGTGGCGATCGCCGAGGGCCACATCCTGGCCGACCGGCTTTTCGGCGGCACCGTGCGGGACTGGTCGTTCGACACCACGCCCAAGGCGGTGTTCTTCTCGCCGCCGCTGGCGAGCGTGGGGTTGACCGAGGAGGACGCGGCGGCGCGCGGGCCGGCCGACATCTTTCTCGCCCGCTTCACGCCGATGCGCCACACCCTGAGCGGGCGCTCCCGGCAGAGCGTGATGAAGCTGGTGGTGGATCAGGAAAGCGACCGGGTGATCGGCGTGCACATGCTCGGCGAGGACGCGCCGGAGATGATGCAGGGCCTGGCGATCGCGGTGACGGGCGGGCTGACCAAGGCCGATTTCGACCGCACCATCGGCATCCATCCGACCTCCGCCGAGGAGTTCGTGACGCTTCGCACCCGGACCCGGACGGTGGGCGCGGCGCGTTGACCGGAGGCTAGACGCGCAGGCTGTCGGCTGCGTCGCGGCTGCCGGACGGCCACAAGGCCAGCACCATGTCCACGACCTCGTACAGCTCCGCCCTGCTGGCTCCTCCGGCGGCGCGGACGGCGAGCCCGTTCATCACCGTCACGACGTAGCGGGCCAGCGTGGCCGGGTCGACCCGTGCGGGCAGGTCGCCGTCCTGCGCGGCGCGGGCGAAGCGGTCGCGCAGCAGCGGCTCGCCGGCCACCCGCTGCGTGGCGAGCTCGTCGCGGACCGGCAGCCCGGCGTCGCTGCACCGAAGCGCGCCCTGGACGAACAGGCAGCCTGGCGGCTTGGCCGGATCGGTGAGCGCGTCCGCGTTGCCGCGCATGAACCGCTCGGCGACCGCGAACGCCGTGTCCTGTCCGAGTGCGTGCTGCAGGATCGGCTCGAGGAAGACCGCGTGCCGCTCCATCGCCTTGCGGAACAGCCCCTCCTTGCTGCCGAAGGCGGCGTAGAGGCTGGGCGAGCCGATGCGCATCGCGGCGGCCAGTTCGGCGGTCGAGGCACCTTCATAGCCCTTGGCCAGGAACACGCGGAGGGCATTCGCCACCGCCTTGTCGAGGTCGAACTCCCGAGGGCGACCCATCGCCATGCGCCATCTCTACCAAACGACCGACCACTACATAATGTCCTTGCCGCCCAGATCCAGGCGTACATATATGTCGGACGACACAGAAGTCGGCACCGGCGCGGCGATCCTGCCTGCGGCCCTGCACCGGCTCGCGAAAGGACGCGCGATGTCTTCTCCCCTCGCAGACAAGGTCGCCCTGGTGACCGGCGGCTCCCGCGGCATCGGCGCGGCCATCGCCCGGCGCCTCGCGGCCGACGGCGCCACGGTGGGGCTGAGCTATGCCGCCTCGCCCGACCGCGCCGCCCAGATGGTGGAGGCGATCGAGCATGCGGGCGGTCGCGCCGCCTCGTTCAGGGCGGACCAGGCCGACCCGACGGCGGCCGCCGCGCTCATCACCGACGTGCACGCGCGGTTCGGCCGGCTCGACATCCTGGTGAACAACGCCGGCGTCACCATCCAGGGCCGGATCGACGATCCGGACGCGGACCAGGCGGCGCTGGAGCGGCAGTTCAGCATCAACGTCCTCGGCGTGGCGGCGGCGGTCCGCGCGGCGGCGCCGCTGCTGGCGGATGGCGGCCGCATCATCTCGATCGGCTCGGTGTTCGGCGCCCGCTCGCCCTGGCAGGGGATCGGAGGCTATTCCGCCACGAAGGCGGCACTGGGTGGCTACACCCGCGGCTGGTCGCGCGACCTGGGCCCGCGCGGCATCACCGTCAACCTGGTCCAGCCCGGCGCCATCAACACCGAGCTGAACCCGGAGACGGCCGACCACGCCGCCGGCCTCGTCGCCATGACGTCGCTCGGCCGCTACGGTCAGCCGGACGAGATCGCGGCAGTGGTCGCTTTCCTCGCTGGTCCGGGCGCCAGCTACGTGACCGGCGCGACGATCGACGTGGATGGCGGCCACCTCGCTTGACCACGAGCGGGGCGGCGGCATCCGACGTCGCCCTGCTTCTCACGGCCCCGAGCCGGAGACGACCGGGACTGACGCCCAAGATCGCGAAGCAGTTCCGAGCCGGGCCACGGAAGGCGTTTCCCGTCGAAGCTCGCTCGCGGAACCAGCACTTCAACTGGATGCATGCGACAGAGAC
>CALMVN010000123.1 GCA_937873225.1 uncultured Acetobacteraceae bacterium | reverse complement strand
CAGCGCCAGCATCGCCTCGATCGGCAGCGGACGGCTGAAGTAGAAGCCCTGGATCTCGTCGCAGCCTTCTCCGGACAGATGGGTCAGCTGCTCCACGGTTTCCACGCCCTCGGCCACTACCGTCATCTGCAGCCCGTGCGCCAGGCTGATGATGGCGCGCACGATGGCGGCGTCGTTGGCGTCGGTGCGCAGGTTGCGCACGAAGGACTGGTCGATCTTGATCCGGTCCACGGGGAAGTTCTTGACGTGGCTGAGGAAGGAATAGCCGATCCCGAAATCGTCGATCGCGACCCTGACGCCGAGCTGGCGCAGCTCCTTCAGGACGCCGGCCGCCGCGTCCAGGTCCTCGACCAGCTCGCGCTCGGTCAGCTCCAGCTCCAGCAGCGACGGGTCCAGCCCGGTCTGGCCGAGGATCTCGGTGATCATCTCCCGCGTCTTGGCGGTGCCGATCCTGACCGGCGACAGGTTCACGCCCACCCTGATACGCAGGTCGATGTCCTTCTGCCAGCGCGCGGCCTCGGTGCAGGCGCGTCGGAGCACCCAGGTGTCGATGTCGCCGGACAATCCTGCTTCCTCGGCCGTCGGCAGGAACTCGGCCGGCAGCAGCAGGCCCTGGATGGGGTGGTTCCAGCGCAGCAGCGCCTCCACGCCGGCGATCCGTCCGGTGCGCAGGTTCATCTGCGGCTGGTAGTGCAGCACGAACTCGTTCGCCCGCAGCGCCCGGCGCAGCTCGTGCTTCATGCGCAGGACCCGGTTGATCCGCTCGTTCATGTCGGCCTCGAACAAGCGGTAGCTGTTCCGCCCTTCCGCCTTGGCCCGGTACATCGCGAGGTCGGCGTTGCGCAGCAGCGCCTCGGCATCGGTGCCGTCCGCAGGGGCCAGCGTGATGCCGATGCTGCCGCTGATGGAGATCTCCTGGCCGCCATGCAGCGTCGGGCGGCCGATCTGCGCGATGATCCGCTCGGCCAGGGCGGACGCCTCCCCGGGCTGCGAGATCTGCGTCTGCAGGATCGCGAACTCGTCGCCGCCGATCCGCGCCACCGTGTCGTGCGGGCCGACGCAGGACAGGAGATGGGCCGCCACCGTCTTGAGCAGCAGGTCGCCCAGGTGGTGGCCCATCTGGTCGTTCACCTCCTTGAAGCGGTCGAGGTCGAGGAAGTGCAGCGCCAGCAGGCTGCTGGCGCGGCCGTTGCGCACCAGCCGGTGCTGCAGGCGTTCGCGCAGAAGCACGCGGTTCGGCAGGTCGGTGAGCCCGTCATGGCTGGCCACGTGCTGGAGATGCTGCTCGGCGCGCTTGCGGTCGGTGATGTCGAGCGAGGTGGTCAGCACGCTGCCGACCTGGCCGGCGCCGTCGTGCAGCGGCGACTTGGTGGTCAGCAGGATGCGCCGCTGTCCCTGCTGGTCCGTCACCTCCTGCTCGAACGCCGAGAGCGGCTTGCCGGAGCGGAACACCAGCTGGTCCAGCGACCGGCTGCGCTGCTCGTACTCGGTGCCGAACACCAGCAGGGGCTGCGGCGTGGCGGCGGACTGCCAGGACGGTTCCGGCGCGGCGTCGTCCGGCGGGGCGGTGCCGGTGGTGCGCTCGGGCGGCCGGCTGACGCCGGAGCCGCTGGTCAGGGCGAGCTGGGAGGCGTTGACGAACACCACCTCCCCGTCGCGGCTGGTGGCGCTGATGAAGGCGGGCACGGTGTCGATCACCTGCGCCAGCGCTTCCCGGCTGTCGCGCAGCAGCTTCTCGCGCGACAGCTCGCTGTCCTGCAGCTCGCGCTCCAGGGTGCGGGCCCGGGTCTCGATGATCCGGTGCTGGCGGTGCATGCGCAGGAGGTTGCGGCCGCGTGTGACGAACTCGGCGTGGTCGACCGGGCTCTGCAGGAAGTCGGTGGCGCCCGCTTCCAGCGCCTGCAGCCGGTAGGAGCGGTCGTCGTAGGCGGTGATCACCACCACCGGCACGTCCAGGCAGCCGGACAGGGTGCGGAACCGCCGGGTGAAGGCGGCGCCGTCGAGATGGGGCATCTTGAAGTCGGTGATGACCAGGTCGGTGTCGTTGCGGCCGAGCCAGTCCAGCGCCGAGCGCGGGTCGTCAAAGGTGACCACCTCCGTCCCGTCCTCGAGCGAGGCGGCCAGACGCGCGTAGATGTTCCTGTTGGTCAGGCGGTCGTCGAGGATGGCGATCAAGGGCATACTGTCTGATGTGTCTCGGATCGGGCTGCAGGATGGAACGGCATGCAAGCCGGCCTGCGCCGCCTCGGCCATGGTATCCTGTCCCAGGGCCATGGCCCATGCCTTTCATGCCAGGCAGCTGCGGCCACCCCGGTTTTGTTCCGTATACGTTCTTGCACGGCCGGCCGGGAGCCGCCAAGATGGGAACCGCCAAGTCGGAACGTCGGCAGGATCCGGCGCAGTCGGGAAAGGCCGGAATGTCCGATTACCAGAAGGCGGGGCACCAGAAGGCGGAACACCAGAAGGCGGGCGCCGGAGTGCCGCCGGCCCGCAAGGGACGAGGTGTTTCCACCAGTTGCGGCAACCGCTTCGATCCCCTCCTGGCGCAGCCGTTCGACGACGGCTGGGACAGCATCGCGGGCGAGCAGGCCGCGCCGCCGCCGGTGCCGACCACCCTGACGCCCGACCGCAGCCGGAGCGCCATCTCGCGCAACACCAGCCCCGACCTCGGCTTCGACCGCGCGGTCAACCCGTATCGCGGCTGCGAGCACGGCTGCGTCTACTGCTACGCGCGGCCGAGCCACGCCTATCTCGGCTACTCGCCCGGCCTCGACTTCGAGACCAGGCTCACCTTCAAGCCGGACATCGCGCGGCTGCTGGACCAGGAGCTGCGCCGGCCCGGCTACGTCGTGCGCCCGATCGCGCTCGGGTCCAACACCGATCCATACCAGCCGGCGGACCGCGCCCTGGCCCTGACCAGGCAGGTGCTGGAGGTGCTGGAACGGTTTGGCCATCCGGTCAGCATCGTCACCAAGGGCGGCGGCATCCTGCGCGACCTGGACATCCTGGTTCGGATGGCGGAGCGCCGGCTGGTGCACACCTGGGTGTCGGTCACCACGCTCGACGCGGGCCTGGCGCGCCGGATGGAGCCGCGAGCGGCGACGCCGGAGCGGCGGCTGAGGACGATCGGGCGTCTGGCCGAGGCCGGCGTCCCGGTCGGCGTGCTGGCAGCGCCGATGATCCCCGGCCTGAACGATGGCGAGCTCGAACGGATCCTGGCCGCCGCCGCCGCCGCAGGCGCGCGCAGCGCCGGCACCACGCTGCTGCGCCTGCCCGGGGAAGTCCGGCCGATGTTCGAGACATGGCTGCATCAGCATCATCCCCGGGCGGCAGCGCGCGTGCTGAAGCTGATACGCGAGACTCGTGAAGGAAAGCTGAACGACAGCCGCTTCGGCACCCGTTTCAGCGGCCACGGACCGTATGCGGAGCTGCTGGCGCAGCGCTACGCCGTGGCGATCCGGCGCCACCGGCTGACGGAACACGCGGCGCTGGACACCGGACGGTTCGCGCCGCCGCCCGACCCCCGGGTCGCGGCCGGACCGGCGGGCCAGCTCGCCTTGTTCTGAACAACGTTCACGTGAACGTTGTTCAAGGGATGTGGGCCGTCACACCACCTGCGCCGGGGCCAGCCGGCACTGCTCCCCGTCCTCGCCGGTCTCGACCTGGAAGGTGGCGTGGCCGATACCGTAGAGTTGTTCCAGGGTGGCGGCGGCGGAGCGCAGCAGGGCGTCGTCCGGCGGCAGGCCGGGCCGGACCAGGTGCGCGGTCAGCGCGGTCTCGGTGGTGCTCATGCCCCAGATGTGCAGGTCGTGCAGGTCCGACACGCCGGGCAGGGCGCGGAGCGTGCGCTCCACCGCGGCCGGGTCGATGCCAGGCGGCACCGCGTCCAGCGCCAGCTCGACCGAGCGGCGCAGCAGCGACCAGGTGCCGGCGACGATGACGGCGGCGACCAGGAGGCTGATCGCCGGGTCGATCCGCTGGAAGCCGGTCAGCACGATCAGCAGGCCGGCCACCACGACGGCGGCGGCGGTCAGGGCGTCGGAGGCCATGTGCAGGAAGGCGCCGCGCAGGTTGAGGTCGTCCTTCGCACCCGACATGAACAGCCACGCGGTGATGCCGTTCACGGCGATGCCGAGTGCTGCCACGATCATCACGACCGGGCCGGACACCGGCGCCGGGTCGACCAGCCGACGGATCGCCTCGGCGGCGATGCCGCCGGTGATCACCAGGAGCAGGATGGCGTTGAACAGCGCCGACAGGATGGAGGAGCGGCGCAGCCCGTAGGTGTAGCGGCCGCCGGGGCGGCGCCGGCCGAGCCCGGCGGCAAGCCAGGCGGCGCCCAGGCCGAGCACGTCGCCGAGGTTGTGGCCGGCGTCGGCCAGCAGGGCGAGCGAGCCGGCGAGGACGCCGTAGATCGCCTCGCCGGCGAGGTAGAGGAGGTTGAGGGCGATGCCGATCGCGAACGCCCTGCCGAAGCTGGCCGGGGCGTGGACGTGGCCGCCATGGTGGTGGTGATGGCCGTGCGCTGGTGCGTGGTCGTGCTCATGCGTCGTCATCGTTCGCCCGTTCCCCGTCCGCGCTTGCACGCCGCGGATGCTAGGACGATATCGAGCGCCACGTCACCGGCGGATCCCCGGCATCCGTCCCGCAGGTTCAACCACCGCATGCTGCGACTGACCGAACTCAAGCTGCCGCTCGACCACGGGCCGGACGCCGTCGTGCCGGCGATCGCGGCCCGGCTCGGGGTGCCGGAAGGCGACGTGCTGTCGCACGCGCTGTTCCGGCGCGGCTACGACGCGCGGAAGCGGACGGCGGTGCACCTGGTGTACAGCTTCGACGTGGCGGTGCGCGACGAGGCGGCGGTGCTGGCGCGGCTTGGCGGGGACGCGGCGGTGCGGTTGGCGCCGGACATGCGCTACCGGTTCGTGATCGGCGACGGCGCGGCGCGGGCGGCGCGGCCGGGATATCTCCGTCCGGTGGTGATCGGGACCGGGCCGTGCGGGCTGCTGGCCGGGCTGGTGCTGGCGCAGATGGGGTTGCGGCCGCTGCTGCTGGAGCGGGGGCGGGCGGTCAGGCAGCGCACGGTGGACACCTTCGCGCTGTGGCGGCGGTCGGTGCTGACGCCGGAAAGCAACGTGCAGTTCGGCGAGGGCGGGGCCGGGACGTTCTCGGACGGCAAGCTGTACAGCCAGGTTAGCGACCGGCAGCACTACGGACGCAAGCTGCTGGAGGAGTTCGTGCG
>CALMVN010000122.1:18464-22540 GCA_937873225.1 uncultured Acetobacteraceae bacterium | reverse complement strand
AGGTTGTAGTTCGAGCCGTAGATCTGGTTGCCGATGTTGATCACGCCGACCTGGATGTCGAGCATGGCGTCGACCACGCCGTTACCCGAGGTGATCGGTGGCTGGATCGTGACCGTTCCCTCCATCACGCTCGCGAACCCGAGGCCGGTCGCGACGATTTGGCCGAGATAGGCGGACGTGTCGGAGCCCTGGCCGCCCTGGTATATGGTTGAGTAGACACCGTCCTCCTCGCCGACGGCGGCCTTGTTGTCCCACCAGTTCGCCTTGTTCATGTTGACGGCCAGGCCGACCTGCGCATAGCCCGGGCCGTTGATGCCGGCGCCGATGATGCCGGCATTGATCGTGGACGCTGCCTGGTAGCTGGTGCTGGTCAGGTTGACGCTCATGGTCATCGGCGTCGTCGCTTGCGCCAGGGCCGGCGCTGCAGAAAGAAACAACGTAGTCGTCGCGATGAACAGCTGTCGCATGGTTCCACTCCGGAATGGCAGCCTGGAAATTCGTTGCCGACCCGCAATGGGTTAGCTTCGTTCCGGGTACACAACAACGGTTAAATTCACGTGAATGTGCTGTCTGCGGCTGACCTTGAGCCGCAGCGGCAGTCACACGCCGTTCTGGCTGGGCAATCAGGCGAAAGGTCGAGCCCGGACCGTTCCTGTATCAGACCGTGTCCGTCCAGGAAGCTTGCCCTGTTCCACTATATGACACGGTCAGGAAATCGATCGTGCAACGCTCGTGATGAGGGCTTGCACGATGCCATGTCGTTCATTCCAGGAATGACATGCCCCGGTCGAACCATGGAACGACAGGTTGTCGCAATACATGTCCATGACCGACACCCGTGATCCCGTTCCATCGATCCTTTCCCGGTGTCGGGTTGGACGCATCGTGCGCAGGTCGTGAGGCGCAAGCCGGCTTTTTCATTACGAAAACAAACTGCTCCGCCTTCTGGAACAATCAACCAAACCCTGGATCGGCAACCGGCGCGTCGACACGAGGCCGTTATCACGAAAACGTGATAACACGGGCAGGAGCCGGGGCCGTTCGGATGGATTTGGGCACACCCGCGGTCCGAGGTTGTGCTGACGGGGGCAGGTTCGAGGATGTCGCTCGCGGGGCGCGGCTGCGGGGGCGTCTCCGCCCTCGCGGGATCCGTCCATGCGGCCGAACGGGCAGGTCGGCGCGTCGCTGCCGCCCGGTTCGAAGCCGGTCCACCCAGGGCGGTGAAGCCGGAGCATCGGGCGCAAGAGGCCGACAGCATGGCGCGGGGGCGGACCGGCGGCCGCGGGCCTCTGCTGGCGGCCGGGATCAGCGACGAGCCACCGCTCGCGGGATGCGAACGGACCCTGCACATGTCGCCGTTGCCATCCGTTCCTCTGCCGCCGGCAGTCCCGGCCCCCGCCGCCTCCAGATCAGCCCGCAGGACGCCGTTGCAGGGGCGGGCAGCGGCAGGTTGATGCCGCGCGTTTCTGGCGCCAGTCCATCACCAGCAGCCGGCGCCGCGGTCGCCTCGGCTCCGCACCGACCCGTTGCATCAACCGGGAGCTGCCCGGCTCGCGGCGCAATACCCACCGACGCCCGGGCAGTCCGGGCCGCGTCCGGCACGGCTCGCCTTCACCGTGCGAGCCGGAACGGCGGCTTGTCAGCAGCTCCTGCCGGCTGGACGATCATCGGTCTCCCGGACAACCGCCGGGCAGGGCTGATCGCTGGCGGCTGTGCACCGGGTCGTCGCACGGTTCCTGACCTGCCTGCCCGGTTTTCGGCGATCGCCGTGTCGATGAGGCGCACCAGGAAGGCACTGAGGGTTCGATCACGCCGGAACTCGGTCCCGGGCGCATCAGGCCGGACCAGTCGTTCGTCGTGGGTCCCGCCACGACCCCGGATGCCCTTCGGCCGTGCCGGCTTCATCGCGACCGGCACGGCGCCGATGCCGATTGACCGGCGCCGGCCTCGTCCTCCTGACGAACGGTGCGGGTGCCGTCTTGCGCAGGTGCCGGGACGGCTCCCGCGATCAGGAACGCCCGGATCGTGCAGGCCCTGGCGACCGGATGATCAGGCAACCGGTGCCCGGCTTCACTGATGGTCTGCTTGCGGTTCCCGGTGACGGCCGATGTCGTCGGATGATCGGTCTTGCCGCCTCGCCGATCATTGCCGTGGCGTCGGTGGGCCGGATCCATCCTTGGGTGCAACGGGCCGGACCGTTCGGACTCGTGGAAGCCTCGGTCCAACAAGTGGTCCTGTCAGGAACCCGACGCCCTTGTTGCTGCGTCGCGTCGCGAGGCGCCTGGCTCCTTCGTGTGCCGACGTCCACCTCTCCGCTGCCGGCTGTTCCGTAAACCGGGCCGATCAGCCTGAGGCCTCGCCCGGATCCGTGCCGCTCATCGGGTCGCTCCGTCGCCATCGGCATCCCGGGTCGCGAGGCGGTGGCGCAGGTCGCCCACCACCGCCTCGAACATGTCATTCGTCAGCAGCCTCGTGTTCGTGTTGTAGCGCGACACGTGGTAGCTGTCGGCCAGCAGCAGCCCGTCCGGCAGGGTCAGCACCTGGCCGTGCCTGAACGGCTGGCGCGACATCGGCAGGCCGAGCGCCCGAAGCACCGCGTTGTGCGCCACCACGCCCAGCGCCAGCACCGCGCGCTTGGCGCTCGTCGCATCCAGCTCGGCCCGGAGGAAGCCGTTGCAGGTGCGTATCTCGGCGGGCAGCGGCAGGTTGCCCGGCGGCACGCAGCGCACCGCGTTGACGATCCGGGCGCGGGGCAGCGACAGCCCGTCGGCCGGGTCGGCGCCGTAGCGGCCCTCGGCGAAGCCGAACCGGATCAGCGTCTCGTAGAGCAGCACCCCGGCATAGTCGCCGGTGAACGGCCGGCCGGTGCGGTTGGCGCCGCGCACGCCCGGCGCCAGCCCCACCACCAGCAGCCGGGCGCCGCGGTCACCCCAGCTCGGCACCGGGGCGTTCCACCACTCCGGATGCCCCGCCCGGTTGGCGGCGCGGTAGTCCGCCAGCCGCGGGCAGAGCGGGCAGTCGTGCGGCGGCTCGGCCGCGTCCGGCGGAACGACCTCGCCCCTGGTGGTCGTCGCCATCGTTCCGCTCCATCCTCGACCCGGCCGGTTCCTGCCGGCAGCCGGGTCGGTCCGGTTCTAGCACCGGCCCTATCGGAACCGGGAGGGTGCCGGCCGTCAGACCACCTCGTCCGGCTCGACGGCCACGTCCGCCGCCACCGGGCGGGACGCGTGACGGTGCCGCGGCTCGGTCTGGCGCCGGGTGAACTCCGGCGCGATCTCGGCAAGCTCCAGGAACTGGTCCGCCTGCCGGCGCAGCTCGTCGCCGACCATCACCGGGCTGGTGCGCAGCGACGACACCACCGACACCTTCACCCCCTGCCGCTGCACCGCCTCCACCAGGCGCCGGAAGTCGGCGTCGCCGCTGAACAGCACCGCATGGTCCATGCGCGGCGCCAGCTCGAGCATGTCGATCGCCAGCTCGATGTCCATGTTGCCCTTGATCCGGCGTCGCCCGTTGGCGTCGGTGAACTCGCGCGCCGCCTTGGTCACCAGCGTGTAGCCGTTATAGGCCAGCCAGTCGGTGAGCGGCTTGAGCGGGGAATACTCCTCGCTATCGAGCACGGCGGAATAGTAGTAGGCGCGCAGCACGTTGCACCGGGCTCGGAAGTACCCGAGCAGGTTGCGGTAGTCGACGTCGAAGCCGAGGTTGCGCGACGCGGAGTAAAGGTTCGCCCCGTCGATGAAGAGACAAACGCGCTCGTCCTGCCGGAAGATCATGATGCGGTGCTCCTCGCCGTGTTTCCCCAGGGCGCGGCGCTTGGACGCGCCGTCTTCCCTGCCTCCGCGGTGCCGGCGATGATCCTGGTGGCGGTGGGCGCCAACCTTTCCGGTGCGGACGGTCGGACACCCTACCAATCCTGCACCGACGCGGTCGAGGCGCTCCGGTGCCTGCCTGGTCTGGTCGTGATCGCGGTGTCGCGCTGGTACCGCTCGGCACCCGTGCCGCGCTCGGCGCAGCCGGACTACGTGAACGGGATGGTCCGGCTGCATCCCCGGCCCGGCCTGGAGCAGCCGGGC
>CALMVN010000122.1:0-18454 GCA_937873225.1 uncultured Acetobacteraceae bacterium | reverse complement strand
AGAACGTATGGCCCGCGATCACCTGGAGCATCAGCAACGTCACGCCCGGCACGCAGGCCGGCATGATCAGCTGCCAAACCAACGCGACCACCTGCACCGGAGGCGCCATCGCGAACGGCAGCACCTATGCCTTTCGCGAGAAGACCTACACCGGCACGTTATCCCTGGCAAATTACCCGGCCCGCGCGCCGCCCCGCCGGCCTACGTGACCGGGAGGGGCCGGCTGCATCCCCGGCCCGGCCGGGAGCCGCCGGACCCGGCCCGGCTGCTCCAGGCGCTTCACGCCATGGAGGCGGCGCACGGACGGGTGCGCGGCGTGGCGGACGCGGCACGCCCCCTCGACCTCGACATCGTCGCCATGGGCGACCGGGGAGGGATGCTCCGGAGCGTGCCCGATCCGGTGCTGCCGCATCCGCGTGCCCACGAACGCGCCTTCGTGCTTCTGCCGCTGCGCGACGTGGCGCCGGACTGGGTGCACCCCGTGACCGGCCAGGACGTTCCGGCGATGATCGCATCGCTGCCGGAAGCCGGGCTGTTGCCGGACGCGATCTCGCCGCTGCCCTGAAGGACGGCGCCCTTGCTATGACGGCCGGGGATCGCTATCTCGACCTATTCCACATGATGACATACGGAGGCTGGCCGCATGGCGCGCGTCACCGTCGAGGACTGCGTTGAACGTATCCCCAACCGCTTCGAGCTGGTGCTGCTCGCGGCCCAGCGCGCGCGCAACCTCAGCCGCGGCGAGGAGCTGACGGTCGAGCGCGACAACGACAAGAACCCGGTGGTCGCGCTGCGCGAGATCGCCGACGAGACGGTGGACCTCGACCGCCTGCACGGCGACCTGGTGAAGTCGCTGGCCCGCGCGCCGGAGCCGGAGCCGGCCGACGAGGAGGTGCTGGACCTGATCCCGACCGACCAGAACATCTTCGGCCTGCAGGACGTGTCCGCCGAGGAGGAAGCCGGCGCCATGGGCACCGAGCTGTCCCCGGAGGAGCTGGAGGCCGCCATCGAGGCCGAGCTCGGCGGCCGCGCGCGCCGGTAGGAGCGGGAATGTGGCCTGGAGCTGACCACGGGATCGGCATTCCAGGCCGCCATACGGTTGTCCGGGCGCCGGACGGGCCGGTCATGGCCCCGGGCACCCTGCCTGCGCCCGAGCCGTCTTCCGAGCGCCAGGTCAGTTGCGCCGGCCTGCTCCGGCGTGTGCGGTCCTATGATCCCGGGGCAGACACCGACGCGATCGAGCGCGCCTTCGCGCTCGCAAGCCGGGCCCACGAGGGCCAGCGCCGCGACAACGGCGAGCCGTACATCATCCACCCGCTGGCCGTGGCCGGCATGCTGGCCGGGTTCCGGCTCGACGTTCCCAGCATCTGCACCGGGCTGCTGCACGACACGGTCGAGGATACCGGGCTGAAGCTGCCGCAGCTGGAAGCCCAGTTCGGCCCCACCGTCGCCGCCCTGGTGGACGGCGTCACCAAGCTGACGCGGCTGGAGCTGCAGTCGGACCGCACCAAGCAGGCGGAGAACTTCCGCAAGCTGGTGCTGGCGATGAGCCGCGACATACGCGTGCTGGTGGTCAAGCTCGCCGACCGGCTGCACAACATGCGCACCCTGAACTGCGTGCGGGAAGACCATCGCCGGCGGCGCATCGCGTCGGAAACCATGGACATCTATGCGCCGCTCGCCGGGCGCATCGGCATGGACAAGGTCAAGACCGAGCTCCAGGACCTGTCCTTCGCCGAGCTCGAGCCGGAGCACAACGCTACCATCCGGGCCCGGCTGAACTACCTGCGCGGCCAGGGTGCGGACGTGATCGAGGAGGTGCGCCGCGAACTCGCCCGGCTGTGCGCCGATGCCGGCGTGCCGCAGGCGGAGGTGACGGGGCGCGAGAAGTCGCCGTTCTCCATCTGGGAGAAGATGCAGAAGCGCAACGTCGCCTTCGAGCAGCTGTCCGACATCATGGCGTTCCGGGTCATGGTACCGACGCGCGAGACCTGCTACGTGGCGCTGGGCGCGGTGCACGGCGCCTATCCGACCATCGCCGGCCGGTTCAAGGACTACATCTCCACGCCCAAGGCCAACGGCTACCAGAGCCTGCACACCGGCGTGACCCTGCGCAGCCCGCGCAACCAGAAGATCGAGGTGCAGATACGCACCCCGGAGATGCACGACGTGGCCGAGAACGGCGTCGCCGCGCACTGGTCCTACAAGGGTCTGGGCGAGGGCGGCGCGGCGCCGGCCAGGCGGCTGCGTTGGGTGCAGGACCTGCTCGAGATCCTGGAGAATTCGGCCGCCCCGGACGAGTTCATGGAGAACACTAGGCTCGAGCTGTACCAGGACCAGGTGTTCTGCTTCAGCCCCAAGGGGCAGCTGATCTCCCTGCCGCGCGGCGCCACCCCGGTCGATTTCGCCTACGCCGTGCACAGCCAGATCGGCGACAGCTGCGTCGGCGCCAAGGTCAACGGCCGGCTGATGCCGCTGCGACACGAGCTGCAGAACGGCGACCAGGTCGAGATCATGACCGCCCGCGGCGGCACCCCGTCGCCGGCCTGGGAGCGCTTCGTCGTCACCGGCAAGGCGCGCGCGCGGATCCGCCGCCACGTCGCCGCCCAGGCGCGCGAAACCCATATCGACGCCGGCCGCGCGGCGCTGGCCAAGGCGTTCCGCCAGGAAGGCGTCGACGGCTCGGAGAAGATGCTGGAAGCGGCCCTCAAGGGGCTGAAATGCGCCACCCTGACCGATCTCTACGTCGCGGTCGGCAACAACAACCTGGGCCCGAAGGAGGTGGTGCAGGCCACCTATCCGGAGCTGCGGCGGGCTGCGCGCGGCCCGCGCATGGTGCCGAGCCTGCCCGCGCGCGGCAGCCTGCGCACCGAGCGGACGGGCGGCGGCGGCAGTGGCGGCCTGTCCCTGGTCGGGCTCGGCTCGGGCGTCGCCAAGCACTTCGCCGGCTGCTGCCATCCGCTGCCGGGCGACCGCATCGTCGGCATCGTCGCCAACGGCAAGGGCATCACCGTGCACACCGCTGGCTGCCAGACGCTGGAAAGCTTCGCCGCCACCCCGGAACGCTTCCTCGACATCGACTGGGACTACGACGCGACCGGGCGCGGCCAGGCGGCGGAAACCCATGTCGGGCGGATCAGCGTGATCGCCGCCAACGAGCCGTCCGTGCTGGCGGCGGCGACCAACGCGGTGTCCAGGCAGGACGGAAGCGTGGTCAACCTCAAGATCGTCAACCGCCAGCTCGACTTCATGGAGATCCTGGTGGACGTGGAGGTGCGCGACCTCCGCCACCTGTCCTCGGTGATCGCCGGCCTGCGCTCCGCGGGCGGCATCACCCAGGTCGAACGCGCCAAGGCCTGATGAACGGCATGGCGACGGTTGTCGGACTCGGCTCGGACCTGTGCGACATCCGGCGGATCGAGCGGGCGATCGCGCGGCACGGGCAGCGGTTCCTCCGGCGCTGCTTCACCGACACCGAGCGGGCCCGGGCGGAACGGCGGACCGAGGCGCTGCATGCGGCCACCTATGCCAAGCGATGGGCCGCCAAGGAGGCCTGCGCCAAAGCGCTCGGCACCGGCTTCAGCCAGGGGGTGTTCCACAGCGACATGGGGGTGGCGAACCTGCCCTCCGGACAGCCGACCCTGCTCCTGACCGGCGGCGCGCTGGCCAGGCTGGAACGGCTGATGCCGCCGGGCCACCGGCCGCTCGTGCTGCTGAGCCTGACCGACGAGCCGCCCTATGCCTTCGCCGAGGTGATGATCCAGGCGGTCGCGGACCCGGCGCTCGCTTGACACGGCCCGGCCGCGTCGGCTTGATCCCGCCAATTCCGGACCGGCCGTCCGGGTATCGGAACCGGCCTCCATCCGGACGCATCCTGCCGCCATGAGCCTGTTCAAGCACACCACCCGTCCCACGCATCCGGCCGTCAGGGCGAAGACCAGGAGGGCCGAGGCGGCCGGGTCCGGGCTCGGCGAGACGGTGCGCACCATCGTGTATGCGCTGCTGATCGCGGCCGTGGTGCGGACGGTCGCGTTCGAGCCGTTCAACATCCCCTCAGGCTCGATGATCCCGACCCTTCTGGTCGGCGATTACCTGTTCGTGTCCAAGCCGTCCTACGGCTTCTCCCGGTTCTCGCTGCCGTTCTCGCCCGACCTGTTCTCCGGCCGGATCATGAACTCCCTGCCGCATCGCGGCGACGTGGCGGTGTTCCGCTACACCCGCGACACCTCGATCGACTACATCAAGCGCATCGTCGGCCTGCCCGGCGACCGCATCCAGGTGAAGGGCGGCCAGTTGTTCCTGAACGGTGTTCAGGTTCCGCGCACCGACGAGGGCGACTACGTGGCGGTGGACGAGCAGCGGCGCGAGCTGGCCGGCCGGCTCTACACCGAGACCCTGCCCGGCAGCGGCGGCCACGCGGGCGTCCGGCACCAGATCCTGCGCCTGACCGACGAGGGCCAGCAGAACAACACCCCCGAATACGTGGTGCCGCCGGGCTACTTTTTCGCCATGGGCGACAACCGCGACGACAGTGCCGACAGCCGCTTCATGGACGACCTCGGCTACGTGCCGCTGGAGAACCTGGTCGGCAAGGCGGAGCTGATCTTCTTCTCCTACGACGCCCGCTATCCGGTCTGGCAGTTCTGGGAGTGGCCGGTCGAGATCCGCTGGGGCCGGCTGTTCCATTGGGTGCATTGAGCACGGCCGAGCAGGGGCCGCCGCCGGCGGTCCTCGCCGGGATCGAGCGCACCGTCGGCTGGCGGTTCCGCAAGCCGGCGCTGCTGCGCGAGGCCCTGACCCACCGCTCGGCGGCGCACGAGGCGCGCGGCGGCGGGACGGGAGGGCGGCACAAGCGCCGGCCGCCGCAGAAGGGGCAGGGACACAAGGGGCACGGCTCCAACGAGCGGCTGGAGTTCATCGGCGACCGCGTGCTCGGCCTGCTGATGGCCGAATGGCTGATCGAGCGCTACCCGGACGAGCAGGAAGGCCATCTCGGACCGCGCCTGGCGCAGCTGGTGTCGCGGCCGGTGCTGGCGCGGATCGCCGCCGAGCTCGGCTTCCGCGAGGCGCTGGACGTGGCGCCGCACGAGGACCGCGCCGGCATACGCGACGCCGCCAACGTTCTGGCCGACAGCGTGGAGGCGGTGCTGGGCGCCACCTATCTCGACGGCGGGCTGGAGCCGGCGCGGGCGTTCGTCCGCTCCGCCTGGAGCAGCGTCATCACCGGCCAGACCCTGCCGCCCAAGGATGCCAAGACCGCGCTGCAGGAATGGCTGCTGGGGCGCGGCCTGCCGCTCCCCGTGTACGTGCTGGAGGCGGCCGAGGGTCCCTCGCACGCGCCGCGCTTCACGATACGCGCGGAGGCCGCCGGCCGCTCGGCGATCGGCGAGGCCGGCACCAAGCGGATCGCCGAGAGCCTGGCTGCCGCCGACCTGCTGGGCCAGCTGCTGTGACCACGGATCCCGCCCCGGCGACCGAGCGGTGCGGCTTCGTCGCCATTGTCGGCGCGCCCAATGCCGGCAAGTCCACCCTGCTCAACCGGCTGACCGGCGCCAAGCTGTCGATCGTCAGCCCCAAGGCGCAGACCACCCGGTTCCGCGTGCTCGGCATCCTGATGCGCCGGGTCGCGGGCACGTCGAGCCAGCTGCTGCTGGTCGACACGCCGGGCATCTTCAAGCCACGCCGCAAGCTCGACCGCGCCATGGTCGCCGCCGCCTGGACCGGTGCCGAGGATGCCGACATCACCCTGCTTCTGGTGGACAGCCAGAAGGGGCTGACCGACGGCGTGCGCGCGATCGCCGAGCGCCTGCGCACCACGCGGCGCCGCACCTGGCTGGTGCTGAACAAGACCGACGCGGTGGAGCGCGGCCAGCTGCTGCCGCTGACCAAGGCGCTGGCCGAGCTCCTGCCGTTCGAGCACGTGTACATGGTGAGCGCGCGCAAGGGCGACGGGCTCGACGACCTGCTCGACGCGCTGGCGTTGGCGCTGCCCGAAAGCCCGTTCCTGTACCCGGAGGACGACCTCACCGACCTGCCGGACCGCCTGCTGGCGGCCGAGCTGGTGCGCGAGCAGATCTTCCTGCAGACCCAGGAGGAGATCCCCTACTCCTGCACGGTGGAGACCGAGAGCTTCCAGGAACGCCCGGACGGCTCGGTGCGGATCGAGGCCACCGTCTACGTGTCGCGCGCCGGCCACAAGGCGATCCTGATCGGCGAGAACGGCAGCCGGATCAAGGAGATCGGCCAGAAGGCGCGTCACGGCCTATCGGCGCTGCTGGAGCGGCCCTGCCACCTGTTCCTCAACGTCAAGGAGCGCGCCGGCTGGGACGAGGAAGGGGCTCGGCTGCGGGCGATCGGCCTGGAGAACCTGGACTAGGCTGAACCCGGCCCGAGCGGAGGACGACAGCCGCGGATGGACGATGGAGACCCGCTTCGGGGCCCCGTCGTCAGGAAGCAGGCCGTCCGCGCCTGCCGCCAGGACCGACGGGATCCCGTCTCCATCCTGTCAGGGTCGCCAGGAACCGAACGGCAGGTCCACGTCCCGCCTGGCGGCGGCCAGCGCCTGGACCAGCTGCCTGGCATCGAGCGGGATGCAGTAGGCCGGCTTCGCCCGCTCGAAGCGCCAGCTTTCCGCGAGGCTCCCGGCATCGACCGGATCGAATCCCAGCTGGTCGACCAGGCGTATCACCTGCGCCTTGGCGTCCCGGTCGTCGCCAGCCACCGGAAGCGCACGCCGGTCTGCCGCGCCGGACGGCCGCCCGTCCTTTTCCAGGTCCTTGGCGAGGATGGCGTTGAACGTTTTCACGACGTGTGAACCGCCCAAATGCCCGGCCAGCAACGCACTGGTGGTCGTCGCATGCGCGTCCAGCGCCGGGACAGACGCCGAAGCTGCGCGCCTTCATCGACGCCGTCATCGGGCATTTCGGCCGGCCGGCGTGCTGACGCCGCCGGCGAGGGACCGGCTCAAGACCGGCGATGGCCTGGTCCCGGGAGGAGGGGCCCATGGCGGCGCTTGTGGGCGTAGGGCCTGGGCATTATGAGAGGCGCCATATGAAGAGTGCGCCGTCCGAACCAGGCCGGACGGGGCGCCATGCCGCGAGGATCGATGACCGGACCCGACCGAAGCGCCGACCCGTCGATCCCGGCGTCCTATCGGCGCGTGCTGCTGAAGGTGTCCGGCGAGGCGCTGATGGGGCAGGGGAACTTCGGCCTGGACGCCGAGACGGTGTCGACCATCGCCGCCGACGTCGCCAGCGTGCACGCCATGGGCGTCGAGGTCGGGCTGGTGATCGGCGGCGGCAACATCTTCCGCGGCATCGCGGCGGCGGCGCGCGGCATGGACCGCGCGCCGGGCGCCTACGCCGGGATGCTGGCCACCGTGATCAACGCCCTGATGATGCAGAACGCGCTGGAGAAGGTCGGCGTCGACACCCGCGTGATGTCGGCGATCCAGATGCCGGGGATCGCGGAGTCCTACATCCGCCGCCGCGCCATGCGTCACATGGAGAAGAACCGGGTGGTGATCTTCGCCGCCGGCACCGGCAACCCGTTCTTCACCACCGACACCGCCGCCGCCCTGCGCGCCGCCGAGCTGGACTGCGCCGCCCTGTTCAAGGGCACCCAGGTGGACGGGGTGTATTCCGACGACCCGCGCCGCAACCCCGACGCGACGCGCTTCGACGAGCTGAGCTACCTCGACGTGCTGTCGCAGGACCTGAACGTGATGGACGCCGCCGCCATCAGCCTGGCGCGCGAGAACAACCTGCCGATCATCGTGTTCAACATCCACGCCCCCGGCGCCTTCGCCAAGGTGATGCGCGGCGAGGGGCGCTTCACCCGGATCGTGGATCCGGCCTGACGCCGCCGCAACAGATCCGCACGCTTCCGGGAGTTCAACCATCGTGGCCGACCAGAACGCTTTGAAAGAGGACCTGATCCGACGCATGGACGGCGCGCTGGAAACCCTGCGCCGCGACTTCGCCGGCCTGCGCAGCGGCCGCGCCAGCCCGGCGCTGCTGGAGCCGGTCCGGGTCGAGGCCTATGGCGGCGAGGTGCCGATCACCCAGGTCGGCTCCATCGCGGTGCCGGAAGCCCGCATGATCACGGTGCAGGTCTGGGACCGCACCCTGGTGGGCGCGGTGGAGCGGGCGATACGCGACGCCGGGCTGGGGCTGAACCCGTCCGCCGACGGGCAGATCGTGCGGGTGCCGATCCCCATGCTCACCGCCGAGCGACGCGTCGAGCTGGCCAAGGCGGCCGGGCGCTACGCCGAGAACGCCAAGATCGCGGTGCGCGGCGTGCGTCGCGACGGCATGGACCAGGTCAAGGGGTTCGAGAAGAAGGGCGAGATCGGCGAGGACGACGTCAAGGACTGGTCCGACGCCGTGCAGAAGCTGACGGACTCGTACGTGAAGCGGATCGACGACGGCCTCGCGGACAAGGACCGCGAGATCAAGCAGGTCTGACGCTTGGCAGAGCCGGACACCGTCCTGACCGAGCCTCCCGTTTCGGTGGCCGTGCCGGTTCCGGCCCCGGCCGGACCCGAGCCGGGGCCGCGCCGTCCGGACCACGTCGCCATCATCATGGACGGCAACGGCCGCTGGGCTGCCGGCCGTCGGCTGCCCCGCGTGGCGGGCCACCGCGCCGGGGCGCAGGCGGTGCGCCGCTGCATCCGGGCGGCGATCGAGAACAACGTCCGCTGGCTCACCCTGTACGCGTTCTCCTCCGAGAACTGGCGCCGCCCGGCGGACGAGGTCACCGACCTGACCGCGCTGCTGCGCCACTACCTGCGCAGCGAGATCGCCGAGCTGCACCGCGAAGGGGTGCGTGTGCGCGTGATCGGCGAGCACGAACGGTTCGGCCCCGAGATACGCGCCGAGCTGGAAGCCGCCGAGCGCCTGACGGCAGCCAACACCCGGCTGACCCTGATCGTGGCGCTGTCCTATGGCGCGCGCGCCGAGATCCTGCAGGCGGCCCGTCGCATCGTTGCCGCCGCCCAGGCCGGCACCGTCCAGCCGGACGCGCTCGACGAGGCCGGCTTCGCCCGCTACCTGTCCACCGACGGCATCCCCGATCCGGACCTGGTGATACGCACCAGCGGCGAGTGCCGGCTGTCCAACTTCCTGCTCTGGCAGTCCGCCTACGCGGAGCTGGTGTTCCTCGACGTGCTGTGGCCCGACTTCGAGGCGCACCACCTCGCCGGGGCGATCGACGTGTTCACCCGGCGCGAGCGCCGCTACGGCGCCCGTCCTGGCTGACGTGGACCGGGCAGGCACCGAGGCAGGCCTTCCGGCCGGCCGGCCCGCGACCGGGCGGAGCTGGCGCGACCTGCGCCTGCGCCTCGTGTCGGCCGCCCTGCTGGCGCCGATCGGGCTCGGCTGCATCCGGGTCGGCGGCTGGCTGTTCGCGATCCTGGTGATGCTGGGGCTGGCGGGAACCGGGCTGGAATGGGCCGGGCTGCTTCGCCATTCGCCGCGCAGCCTGCGCGGGGTGGTGCTCGCGGCCTGGCCGTCGATCGCCTGTCTCGCCGCCCTCGTGCGCGGACAATGGATCGAGGCGGTGCTCATGCTGGCCGCCCCGGCGCTGCTGGGCCCGGCGGTGGCGGCCGGCACGATCGCGATCGGACTGGCCGGGCTGTCGCTGCTTTGGCTGCGCCTCGCCGTGGGCACCGGCTGGGACAGCGTGCTGTTCGTGGTGCTGGTGGTGTGGTCGAGCGACAGCTTCGCCTATCTCGCCGGCCGCACGCTGGGCGGCGCCAGGCTCGCGCCGCGCATCTCGCCCGGCAAGACCTGGTCGGGGTCGGCGGGCGGCCTGCTCGGCGCCATGCTGATCGGCACGTTGCTGGCGCTGCTCCTGCCCGCGCCGTCCGGTGCCGGGAGCGGATCCGCGGCCGGGCACGGGCTCGCGGCCGGTCTGCTGCTCGGCCTGGTGTCGCAGGCCGGCGACCTCGCCGAGAGCGCGTTCAAGCGACGAAGCGGGGTCAAGGATTCCGGGCGGCTGATCCCCGGCCATGGCGGCCTGCTGGACCGGTTCGACGGCCTGCTCGCCGCGGCACCGGTGGCTGCCCTGCTGTCTTTCGCCGCACCCCAGGGTGCGGGCTTCTGGTATGCCTTCGACATCCCTCATGCGGCGGGGCCGGCAGCCCGCGGGACCTCCTGACATGAAGAGCGTTTCCATCCTCGGCAGCACCGGCAGCATCGGCACCAGCACGGTGGACCTGCTGCTGCAGGCGCCGGAGCGCTACCGCGTCGCGGTGCTGGTCGGCGGCCGTAACGCCCGCAAGCTCGCCGAGCAGGCGAGGGCGCTCCGCGCGGAGCACGCGGTGATCGCCGACGAGGACGCTCTTCCCGTGCTGCGCGGCCTGCTCGACGGCACCGGCATACGCGTGTCCGGCGGCAGGGCGGCGGTGTGCGAGGCGGCGGCCGGGCCGGCGGACTGGACCATGGCGGCGATCACCGGCGCCGCCGGGCTGGCGCCGACGCTGGAAGCGATACGAGGCGGCCGCACCGTGGCGCTGGCCAACAAGGAGGCGCTGGTCTGCGCCGGCGACGTGATGCTGCGCGCGGTGAGGGAGGCGGGCGCCACCCTGCTGCCGGTCGATTCCGAGCACAACGCGGTGTTCCAGGCCATGGCCGACAAGCAGGCGGCGGAGGTCGAGAAGGTGGTGCTCACCGCGTCCGGCGGCCCGTTCCGCACCGCCAGCCTGGAGGAGATGGAAGGGGCCGGTCCGGAAGCCGCGCTTCGCCACCCGACCTGGTCCATGGGCGCCAAGATCAGCATCGACTCCGCCTCCATGTTCAACAAGGGCCTGGAGGTGATCGAGGCGGCGCGGATCTTCGGCCTGCCCGAGGAGCGGATCGAGGTGCTGGTGCATCCGCAGTCGGTGGTGCACGGAATGGTGCAGTATGCCGACGGCAGCGTGCTGGCGCAGCTGGGCGCGCCCGACATGCGCATCCCGATCGCCCACGCCCTGGCCTGGCCGGCGCGCATCGGTACCAGCAGCCCGCGCCTCGACCTCGTGCGCGTCGCCCGGCTCGACTTCGAGGCGCCCGACCCCGTGCGCTTCCCGGCCCTCCGCCTGGCACGCGCGGCACTGCGCGCCGGAGGTGCGGCGCCGGCGATCCTGTCCGCGGCCAACGAGGTGGCGGTGGACGCGTTCCTCGACCGGCGGATCGGCTTTCTCGACATCGCCCGCCTGGTGGAGGCGGTGCTGGACCGGCTGGGCGCGCCGCCGGCCGACACGATCGAGGCGGTGCTGCACTGGGACGGGGAGGCGCGGCGACAGGCCGGGACCCATGCCACCCGTCGCGCCGCCGCACGCGCCGCCTGAGCGCCCATCGCCCGAGCCTCAACTGCCTGGCCTCACTGCCTGAGCCCCACTGCCTGAGCCCTGGAAGGCTTCCTCACGATGCCCGACTTCCTGCGTACCGTTCTCGCCGCCCTGTTCGTGCTCGGCGTGCTGGTGTTCGTGCACGAGCTCGGCCACTACCTGGCGGCGCGCTGGCGCGGCGTCCACGTCGAGGTGTTCTCCATCGGCTTCGGCCGGCCGCTGCTGCGCTGGCGCGACCGGGTCGGCACCGAATGGCGCCTGTGCGTGCTGCCGATCGGCGGCTACGTGAAGCCGCACGGCTTCGAGGGGACGGAGGACGCCACCCCCGAGATGCGCGCCGCCTGGCTGCCGGGCCGCACCTTCCACGACAAGCCGGTGCTGAGCCGGGCGATCGTCATCGCCGCCGGGCCGGTGTTCAACTTCCTGCTCGCCGTGCTGCTGTTCGCCGCCGTGTTCGCCACCGCGGGCAAGCCGGCCGACCCGTCCGACGTGGCGATGATGCGTCCCACCGTGGGCGGCATCGCCTCGGGCAGCGCCGCCGAGCGGGCGGGCCTGAAGGAGGGAGACCTGATCGAGGCGGTGGACGGCGCCACCATCACCAGCTTCGGCAACCTCCAGCGGCTGATCGCCGCCAGCCCCGGCCGGACCGTTCGGCTCCAGGTGCTGCGGAACGGCCAGGAGCGCGATCTCCAGGCGACGCTCGGCACCGTGCACGGCGGCGGCGGGCTGACCAGCGGGCAGCTCGGCGTGATGGCGGAGCCGCCGCCGCCGCGCCGCGTGGGCGTGGGCGAGGCGCTGGTGGCGGCGGTGCACACCACCGCGGTGGTCATCGCGAGCTGGGTGGCCGGGCTGTGGCAGATGCTCACCGGCCACGTCGCCGCCTCCCAGCTCGGCGGCACGCTGCGGATCGCGCAGATGTCGGGGCAGTTCGCCGCCGCCGGCACCGCCAGCCTGCTGACCTTCATGGCCATCCTGTCGATCAACCTGGGGCTGGTGAACCTGCTGCCGGTGCCGATCCTCGACGGCGGACGGCTCCTGTTCTACGCGATCGAGGCGCTGCGCGGCCGGCCGGTGTCGCGCGGCGTGCAGGAGGCGGGCTTCCGCGCCGGCTTCGCCCTGATCGCCGGGGTGTTCCTGTTCGCCACCGTCAACGACCTGGCCCAGTTCGGCCTGTTCGGCTGGCTGCGCCACGTGATCGGATGACCGGCAGGGGCGCCACAACCGGGCGCCACGGCTGCGGCGCTGCGCTTGCGCTGGCGACCGGTATTCGGGTAGCTCCGCGACAGCGGGCGCTGCCTCCCGATTTCGTCATCGTCCGGTGGCGGCGGGGCGGCGTCCGAGCGAGCGGCGGATCCCGGTTCGGGGAAAGCGGCCTCGGGAAGCAGCTCTGGGGGATGGGTCGCCTTGTCCGGTAAACGTTCTGCTCTGCTCGCTTCCGTCTGCCTGCTTCCCTTCGCCGCCGCAGCCGCCGCCGCCCAGGATGCGCAGGCTCCCGCCCCGGCCTCGGGCCAGGGGACGGGCGTGCAGCACCATCATCCGGCACGGCGCGCCGCCGCCGCCCGCCGTCCGGCCTCCGAGCCGGCAGAGACCGGCGGCACCATCCGGTCGATCCGGGTGGAGGGCAACGCCCGCATCGAGACCGGCACCGTGCTGTCCTACCTGGTGGTGCAGGCGGGCGAGCCGTTCAACCAGGAGGAGCTCGACCGCAGCCTGAAGACGCTCTACGCCACCGGGCTGTTCCGCGACGTCACCCTGCACCGCAACGGCGACACGCTGGTGGTGGTGGTGGTCGAGAACCCGATCGTCAACCGCATCTCGTTCGAGGGCAACCACGCGGTCAAGGACGACGACCTGCGCAAGGAGATCGAGCTGCGCGCGCGCGCCGTCTACACCCCCGAGATGGCCAGCCGCGACCGGCAGAAGATCCTGGACCTGTACGCCCAGAAGGGCCGCTACGCCGTCACCGTGACGCCGCAGATCATCCGGCTGTCGCACAACCGGGTGGACGTGATCTTCCAGATCACCGAGGGCGAGCTGACCCTGATCCGCAAGGTCAGCTTCGTCGGCAACAAGGCGTTCAGCGAGGCGCGCCTGTCGCAGGTGATCACCTCCAAGGAGACCGCCTGGTACCGGTTCTTCTCGTCCTCCGACGAGTACAACCCCGACCGCGTGAAGTACGATTCCGAGCTGCTGCGCCGCTTCTACCTGCGCAACGGCTACGTCGACTTCACCGTCAACGACGCCACCGCCGAGCTCGCCCCCGATCGCAAGTCGTTCCTGATCACCTTCACCATCACCGAAGGGCCGCGCTACCGCATCGGCCACATCGAGGTGAAGTCCACCCTGCGCCACGTCAGCTCCGAGAGCCTGCGGCCGCAGATCGGGCTGTTCGAGCACCAGTGGTACAACGGCGACGACATCCAGCGGGTGACGGAAGCGCTGCAGACCAGGCTGCAGGCCAGCGGCCACCCCTTCGCCTCCGTGCGCCCGGAGATCGCGCGCAACACCGACAACCACACCGTGGACCTGCTGTTCGACGTGAGCGACGGGCCGCGCGTCTACGTCGACCGCATCGACATCAACGGCAACACCATCACCCAGGACCGGGTGATCCGGCGCCAGTTCGGCTTCGCCGAGGGCGACCCGTTCACCCCGGCCGAGCAGCGCCGCGCCAAGCAGAGCCTGCAGGACCTGGGCTTCTTCAACACCGTGACGGTGGAGACCGCGCCCGGCTCCGCGCCGGACCGGGTGAACGTCAACGCCGACATCACCGAGAAGCCCACCGGGCAGATCACGCTGGGCGGCGGCTACTCGACCGACGCCGGCGTGCTGGGCAATGCCGGCATCCGCCAGTCCAACCTGGTGGGCTCCGGCATCGATGCCAGCCTCAGCGGCACCATCGCCCAGTACGAGAGCCAGGTGGACCTGTCGCTGACGGATCCCTACTTCCTCGGGCGCAACATGGTCGCCGGCATCGACCTGTTCGACATCCAGACCGAGGGCAACAGTTCCGACGTCCAGAACTACTACGAGACCCGGATCGGCGGCACCGCGCGCATCGGCTACGCCTTCAACCGCTACCTGTCGCAGTCCTGGAACTACACCCTGACCGACAGGCGGGTGTCCGACATCTTCACCCAGGCCAGCCTCTACGTGCAGGCGGAGGAGGGCACCTCCCTGCTGTCGCAGATCGGCACCACGCTGGCCTACGACCGGCGCGATAGCCGGCTGGCGCCGCATGACGGCTACGTGGTGACGCTGGGCGTCGACGTGGCCGGGCTCGGCGGCAACGAGAAGTACGTCCGCGGCAAGATCGACGGCTCCTACTTCATCCCGCTGGACTACTTCACCGGCAACCACGACTGGACGATCTCGCTCAAGGCCGGCACCGGCTACCTGGTCGACTACGGCGGCGGCCGGCAGGACATCGTCGACAACTTCTACCTGGGCGGCGACAACCTGCGCGGCTTCTACGACGGCGGCGTCGGCCCCTATTCCAACCCGACCAGCCACTACCCGGCGGCGGACGCGCTGGGCGGCCGCTTCATCTACACGCAGTCCTCCCAGTTGAACTTCCCGCTCCCCGTGGGCCCGGACCTCGGGCTGTCGGGACGCTACTTCGTCGACGTCGGCGGCCTGTCCGGTGCTCGCGTCATCACCACCGACTTTTCCCGGTTCCCCTTCAACGCCGACCAGAGGATCCTGGGCAACGACCTCAGGCCGCGCGTCGGCACCGGCGTCGGCGTGTCCTGGAAGAGCCCGTTCGGCCTGATCAACGTCGATCTCGGCATCCCGGTGGTGAAGCAGCCCAGCGACAAGCAGCAGGTCTTCCGCTTCGGCTTCGGCTCGCAATTCTGAGGTGATGATGTTCCGTTCCACCAGCGCCCTCCTGCTGGCGGGCGCCCTGCTCATGCAGGCGCCGCTTCTCGTCCCGGCCGCGCACGCGCAGCAGAACGGCGGCTGGTTCGTGCCCAAGAGCAGCCAGCCGGCCGACGCGCCCGCTCCGTCCCGCCGCCGAACCGCGGCTCCGCAGCCGCGCCCGGTGCCCGAGCCCGTGCCGGCAGCGGTGCCGATCCAGGACGAGCAGCAGGGGGACGGCCAGGCGCAGGGTCCGCAGGTGCAGCCGGTGCTGCCGCTGCCGCCGATCCCGTCGCTGGCCGACCTGCCCAAGGGCTCCTCGCCGCCGCCCGCGGTGTTCGGCATCATCAGCGTGCCCGAGGTGATGCACGCCTCCTCCGCCGCGCAGCAGGTCGAGAAGGTGCTGGGTGCCCGGCGCGACAAGCTGAACGGCGACGCGCAGAAGGAGCAGGCGGCCTGGCGCGAAAGCCAGCAGCAGATCCAGGCCGCGGCCAAGGGGCTGACCCAGGAGCAGGTGCAGACGCGGGTGCGCGCGCTGCAGGCGCGCGTCCAGGCGGCGCAGAAGGACTTCCGCAACCGCAACCGCATCATCCAGGAGGCGGCCCAGGTGGCGATCGGCCAGATCGAGCGCGAGCTGGTGCAGGTGATCAAGCAGGTCTCGGCATCGCACGGCATGAACTTCGTGCTGCACCGCGAGCAGGTGGCGCTCAACATGCCCGAGTTCGACATCACGCCGCAGGTGGTGAACCAGCTCAACTCCACCCTGCCGTCCGTGTTCATTCCGGCCGACGGGGTGGATTCGGAGGTGCTGGCGAAGAGCGGCACCTACCCGACCACCGCCAACCCGGGACCGCAGCCGGTGATAGCCGCGGCGGCACAGGCTTCGGCGGCGCCCCCGCAGGCCGCCGCGCGGAAGAAGTAGCGGAACGCACGGCCGGATGGTGCCGATGGACCAGGCTCATCCTGACCGGTCGGGGCCAGGGGATGGGCGCTTCTTCGCCCGCACCGGCCCCTACCCGCTCGCCCGCCTGGCGCAGGAGGCCGGCGCCGACGCGCGCGGCGCGGCGGACAGGATGTTCTCCGGCGTGGCGCCGCTGCAGGCGGCCGGGCCGGACCAGGTCAGCTTTCTCGACAACCGGCGCTACCTGCCCCAGCTCGCCGACACCCGAGCCGGCGCGGTGATCGTGTCGCCGGCCTTCGCCGACAAGGTGCCGTCCGCCTGCGCCGCGCTGATCACGCCGCAGCCCTACCTCGCCTGGGCGCGCGTCGCGGCCCTGTTCCATCCGCGCGAGGCGGCCACGCCCGGCATCCACCCGAGCGCCGTGGTCGAGAACGGTGCCGCGATCGATCCCGCCGCGGAGATCGGGCCGTTCGTCCATGTCGGTGCCGGGGCGCAGGTCGGCGCCGGTACCCGGGTCGGCGCCGGCGCGGCGATCGGACCGGGCGTCGTGGTCGGCCCGGATTGCCGCATCGGCAGCCATGTCAGCCTGAGCCACGCCGTGCTGGGCGCCCGGGTGACCCTGTTCCCCGGCGCCCGGGTCGGCCAGGAAGGCTTCGGTTTCGCGGTCGGGCCGGCCGGCTTCGTGTCCGTGCCGCAGCTCGGCCGCGTGCTGATCGAGGACGACGTGGAGGTCGGCGCCAACGCCACGATCGACCGCGGCTCGGCGCAGGACACGGTGATCGGCGCCGGCTCGCGCCTCGACAACCTGGTGCAGATCGGGCACAACGTGCGCCTCGGTCGTTGCTGCATCGTGGTGGCGCAGGCCGGGATTTCCGGGTCGACGGAGCTCGAGGATTTCGTCACCGTCGCGGCGCAGGCGGGGCTGATCGGCCATATCCGCGTCGGCGCCAAGGCCCGGATCGGGGCGCAGTGCGGCGTGATGTCAGACGTGGACGCGGGCGCCGACGTGATCGGCAGCCCGGCGATGCCGTTCCGGGAGTTCTTCCGCAACGTGGCGGCGTTGCGACGCCTGGCGAGGCGACCGGAACCGGCACGCGGCGGGCGTGGCGGTGGCGCGGTTGCGGTTGATCCGGAACCAGGGTGAGGGAGAAGGGTTCGATCCGGATGGACGGGACGACACAGAACGAGCCGGACGGATCGGCGGCCGAGGCGGAGGATGCCGATCTCGGCAGCGCCCGTCCCGTCGGCGTCGGCAGGACGATCGACATCCAGCAGATCATGGCGGCGCTTCCGCACCGCTACCCGTTCCTGATGATCGACCGCATGGTGGACGTGGTGCCCGGGGTGTCCGGGATCGGGATCAAGAACGTGTCCGTCAACGAGCCCTTCTTCCAGGGCCACTTTCCCGGCCGGCCGGTGATGCCGGGCGTCCTGATCATCGAGGCGATGGCGCAGGCCGCCGCGCTGGTGGTGCTCGAGCTCGGCGGCATAGAAGGCAAGCTGGTCTATTTCATGACCATCGAGAACGCCAAGTTCCGGCGTCCGGTCGGTCCCGGCGACCAGCTGCGCATCCACGTGGTCAAGGAGCGCGCGCGCGGGCCCGTCTACAAGTTCCGCGGCGTCGCCCGGGTGGACGGGGTGTCGGTGGCGGAAGCCAGCTACGGCGCGATGATCATGGACGAGGCGGCGGCACGACAAGCCCGGTAACATCTCGTGTCTTGGCCGCCTGCCGGGCGGTCCTTAAGCGTCCTCGAACGGCGACACCCGTTCCCCGACCCGCGCCGCCCAAGGTGGAGTTGCAGTATCCATGTCCGCTGACCTCGCCGGGCTGAAGCAGGCCGGGCGCCTGCACCAGTCCGGCCGTGATTCCATGGTCCATCCGAGCGCGCTGGTGTCACCCGGTGCGCTGCTCGGCGCCGGCGTCCGGGTCGGGCCGTGGTGCAGCGTGGGTCCGGAGGCGGTGCTGGAGGACGGGGTGGAGCTCGTGTCCCACGTGGTGGTGGACGGGCAGACCACGATCGGCGCCGGCGGGAGGCTGTTCCCGTTCTGCACCGTCGGCATGGCGCCGCAGGACCTGAAGTATCGCGGCGAGCCCACCCGCTGCGTGATCGGCCCGCGCACCGTGATACGCGAAGGCGCCACGGTGCATCGCGGCACCGCCGCCGGCGGCGGCCTCACCCGGGTCGGTGCCGACTGCCTGATCATGGCCAACGCCCACGTCGCCCATGACTGCTGGCTCGGCGACCGCGTCATCATCGTCAACAACGTGGTGATGGGCGGCCACGTGGAGATCGCCGACGACGCCCGGATCATGGGCCAGGCGGCGCTGCACCAGTTCGTCCGGATCGGCCGGGCGGCGGTGGTGG
>CALMVN010000121.1 GCA_937873225.1 uncultured Acetobacteraceae bacterium | reverse complement strand
GCCGACACGCTGGAGCTGCTCGACCTCGGCGACAACCCGATCGACGCCCTGCCTGCGGAGTTCGGGCGGCTGCGGCGGCTGCGCGTGCTGTTCTGCTCCAACACCCGGTTCACCCGGCTGCCGCCGGTGCTGGGCGACTGCGCGTCCTTGAGCCAGGTCGGCTTCCGCGACACCGGCCTGCGCGAGGTGCCCGGGGAGGCGCTGCCGTCCGGCCTGCGCTGGCTGACCCTGACCGGCAACCGGATCGAGCGGCTGCCGGACGCCCTCGGGGAGCGGCCGCTGCTGCAGAAGCTGATGCTGTCCGGCAACCGCCTGGACGCGCTGCCGGACCGGCTGGCCGGCGCCCCGGCGCTGGAGCTGCTTCGCCTGTCCGCCAACCGGTTCGCCGCCCTGCCGCGCTGGCTGACGGAGCTGCCCCGTCTCGCCTGGCTGGCCTGGGCGGGCAACCCGCTGGACCGCCTGCGGACGTCCTCCTCCGCCGCGGCGATCCCCTGGCACCGGCTGGCCCTGGGGCCGAAGCTTGGCGAGGGCGCGTCAGGGGAGATTCATCGCGCGTCCTGGCGGCCGGGCGGGGCGGCCGGCGCCCGGCCGGTGGCGGTGAAGCTGTTCAGGCATGCCGTGACCAGCGACGGGCTGCCGGAGCACGAGATGGCCGCCTGCCTGGACGCGGGCGAGCATCCGCACCTGGTCGGCACGCTGGGACGCCTGGCCGGCCACCCGTCCGGCGCGGAAGGGCTGGTGATGACGCTGCTTCCCGAGGACTGGCGCCCGCTGGCGGGACCGCCCAGCCTGCGATCCTGCAGCCGCGACGTGTACGACCCGGTTCTGCGCCTGCAGCCGGACACGGTGCTGCGCATCGCCCGCGGCGTCGGCGCGGCGGCGGCGCACCTGCATCGGCGCGGGCTGCTGCACGGCGACCTGTACGCCCACAACGTCCTGTGGGACGGCGCGCGCGGCGACGCCAGGCTGGGCGACCTCGGCGCCGCCTCGATCCTGCCCGGCACGGAAGACGGTGCGGCGCTGCGCCGGCTGGACGTGCTGGCCTGGGGCGTGCTGCTCGGCGAGCTGCTGGAGCGCTGCGATCCGGCGCCCGTCCTCGGCCCGTTGCGGGCCGTGCGGGATGCCTGCGTGCGGCCCGAGCCCCGGTCGAGGCCGGAGCTGGCCGAGGCGCTGGCGTCGCTGCCGTGAGGCGCGTCGGCGGCCCGGATCGCTTCCGCGGGGCGCGGCTGCCGCTCCCGCTGAGCTCGACGTGGCGCGTCCCGGTCCGCCCCGCGACGCCGTGCCCGCCGCTGCCGGACCCCGGCAGGTTCCAGGGCATCACCAGGTCGGGCGTGGTCGCCTGATCGGCAAGGTGCTCGCCGGAACGACGCGCCGGACCGCGGCCGGCGAGGCAGCGTGACCCGGTCGCGGTCCGGCGCTTCCTCGTCGCACCCCTGGCGTCAGGCGGGTGCGGCCGCCGCGCACTTGACGAACTTGCCCTTGTTGTCGCGGCAGGTCTTCTTCGCCGCCGGCGCCGGGCAGGTCACGAACTTGCCCTTGGCGTCCCGGCAGGGCGCCGCCGCCGAGGCGGCGTTGCCGAGAACGAAGCAGAGGCCGAATGCCAGCAGCGCCGTCTTCATCGCGTGTCGATCCTGTTCGGGGTGGGAACCGGCGTCAGCCCTGCAGCTCGAAGGCGCCGGCGATGGACAGGCGGACGTTGTCGCCCACCAGCGGGACATAGGTCTTCACCCCGAACCGGCTGCGCTCGACCGTGCCGACCGCCTCGAAGCCGACGGTGTACTTCTTGTCCAGCGGGTTCACCCCGTCGCCGACGAAGTGGACGGTCAGCGTTTCCGGCGCCGACACCCCGTGCAGGGTCAGGGTGCCCTCGACGCGCGCCGTGTCCCGGCCCGTGGGGATCACCCGGGTGGAGGTGAAGGTGGCGGCCGGGTAGCGGGCGGCGTCGAACCATTCCGGCCCCTTCAGCTCGCCGTCCAGCTTGGCGCTGGTGGTGAGCACGGAGTCGATCGGAATCGACACCTCCAGCTTCGACGCCTCGGGATGCGACGGATCGAGGTGCAGGGTGCCCGACACCTTCGAGAACACGCCCGAATAGTACGAGAAGCCGAGATGCAGCAGGGTGAAGCCGACCTGGGTGTGCTCGGGCTCGACGGCATAGCTGCCCGCCTTGACCGTGGCCGGCTCGTGCGAGGCGGTCTGGGCGCGGACGGTGCCGGTCGAGCCGATGGCGAGCCCGGCGGCGGTGGCGAGAAGAAGGCGCTTCATCTGTTGTCCGATCGGTCCGGAGGAAACTGTCTCAGGCCGCCAGCCTGCTGGCAAGCTGCGCCACGTGCTTCCCGAGGAAGCGGGCGCCGTCGCGCTCGTTGTCGCTGACCGCGCGCGACCCGTCGCCGCCGGCCAGGGTGGACGCGCCATACGGCGTGCCGCCGGTCACCTCGTCCAGCCGGAGCTGGCCCTGGAATGAGTACGGCAGGCCCGTCACCACCAGGCCGTGATGCAGCAGGTTGGTCAGGATGGAGATCAGCGTGGTTTCCTGGCCGCCATGCTGGCTCGCGGTGGAGGTGAAGGCGGCGCCGAGCTTGCCGACCAGCGCGCCCTTGGCCCAGAGCCCGCCGGTGCGGTCGAAGAAGTTGGCCATCTGCGACGACATGCGGCCGTAGCGCGTGCCGGTGCCGACGATGATCGCGTCATAGGCGGCGAGCTCGCCCGGCTCGGCGATCGGCGCCGGCTGGTCGAGCTTGAAGTGGCTGCTGCGCGCGACCTCGTCCGGCACCAGCTCGGGCACGCGCTTGACCGAAACCTCCGCCCCGCCCGCCCGGGCGCCTTCCGCGACCGCGTGCGCCATCGTCTCGACGTGGCCGTAGCTGGAATAGTAAAGCACCAGGATCCTGGGCATGGTTCTGTTTTCCTTGAGGTTGCTGTTGACGGGCGGGTGCGGCGTGCTCAGGCCGCGTCCACCAGGATGATCTCCACGTCCTCGAGCGCCGTCACCCGCAGGGCGTCCTCGCCCTGCACGGCGACGCCGTCGCGGGCGCCGGCGTGAACACCGTTCACGCTCATGCTGCCGGTTGCCGCGACCAGGTAAAGGTGCCGCGACGGGTCGGCCGCATAGCCGGCGCTTTCGCCTGCCTTCAGCGTGGCGCCGGCGATCCGGGCGTCGGCGCGGATCGGCAGCGCGTCGTCATCCCCGGTCCGGCCGCTGGCAAGGGTCACGAAGCCGCCGGCGCGGTCGTCGCGCGGGAACGGCCGGGTGCCCCAGGCGGGCGCGCCGCCGCTGCGTGCCGGCTCGATCCAGATCTGGAAGATGCGCGCAACGCCCGACTCGGCGTTGTACTCGGCGTGGCGGATGCCGGTGCCCGCACTCATCACCTGTACGTCGCCGGCCCCGGTGCGGCCGTGGTTGCCCAGGCTGTCCTGGTGGCTGATCGCGCCCTCGCGGACATAGGTGACGATCTCCATGTCGCGATGCGGATGCGCCGGGAAGCCGGCGCCGGCGGCGATCTCGTCGTCGTTCCACACGCGCAGCGCGCCCCATCCGCTGCGCGACGGATCGTGGTAGCGCGCGAAGGAGAAGTGGTGCCTTGCCTTCAGCCAGCCGTGGTCGGCCTGTCCGAGCGAGTTGAAGGGCCTGATCTCGATCATCGTGGTGTCTCCTCCGGAACGGCGGGCGTGGCTGGCGTCGAACAGGTGGACCTTGCCTGGGCCGACAGGAAGAGAAACATTGGAAATCCATCGTTTCGCGGATCAGCATCATGAGCACCCTGCCCGACCTCGAAGCCTGGGCGGTGTTCGCCCGCGTCGCGGAAGCCGGGTCGTTCGCCGCGGCGGCCGGAGAGACCGGGCTGTCGACCGCCACCGTGTCCAAGGCGGTGGCCCGGCTGGAGCGCCGGGTCGGCGCCACGCTGCTGAGCCGCACCTCGCGCCGGGTGTCGCTCACCACGCTGGGACGGGAGGTGGCGGAGCGGGCGCAGCGCCTGCTGGCCGACGCCGAGGCGATCGAGGCCGACCTGCTCGACCGCACCGCGTCGCCGCGCGGCCTGGTGCGGATCACGGCGCCGATGTCGTTCGGCCAGACGCAGGTGGCGCCGCTGCTGCCCGAGCTGCTGGCCGCCTATCCGGAGCTGTCGATCGACCTGCATCTGGGCGACGAGATCGTCGACCTGGTGGCGGGCGGCTACGATCTCGCGCTGCGCATCGCCCGGCTGGAGGCGTCGTCGCTGCGCGCGCGACGCATCTGCGAGGTCCGGGTGCTTCTGGTGGCGTCGGCGGACTATGCCGGGCGACGCGGCCTGCCGGCGCATCCGCGCGCGCTGGGGGAGCATCCCTGCTTCAGCTATGCCTACATGGCCAGGGAACGAAGCTGGACTTTCACCCACCGCAGCGGCGAGCAGGCGGCCGTGTCCCTGTCCGGGCCGCTCCGGTTCAACAACGGCGAGGTGGCACTCCCGTCGCTGCTGGCCGGGCTCGGGCTGGCGGCCCTGCCGGACTTCCTGGTGGCCGATGCGGTCCGCGCCGGGCGCCTGGTCGAGGTGCTGCCAGACTGGTCGCTGCCGGCCGCGACCCTGAGCCTCCTGACGCCGCCGGGCAGGCTGCGTCCGGTGCGCGTCTCGACGGTGATGGAGTTCCTGCACGGACGGCTGTCCGGCGCGCCCTGGCTGGCGCCGGCCTCGTCCCCGGGTGCGCCCTGATCAGCCGGGCGGGCGGATCAGCCCGCGTATCCGCTCCACCAGCTCCGACATGCGGAACGGCTTGTCGAACACGGCGGCGAACAGGCCGCTCTGCTGCCGGGCGATGTGCGCCTGCGCCCCGCTCATCAGGATGACCGGCGGGGCGGCCCGGCCGCCGGCGGCCTGGATCGCCTCGGCGAGCTCGATCCCGTTCATCGTCGGCATCATGTAGTCGGTGATCACCAGCGCCACCGGCTCGCGGGCAAGCTGTTCCAGCGCCCTGGCCCCGTTGCTGGCGCGCAGCACCCGGTAGCCCTCGTCCTCCAGCGCGAACACCACGATGTCGGCCACCAGGAGTTCGTCGTCGACCACGAGAACGGTTGCCATCTCCCGGCTCCGACGGAACGGCCGGGCCTAGCGGGGGAACGGGACGGGCAGGGCAGGCCGCTCGGTGACGCGTTCCAGTGCAACCCCCTGTTCCATGGCGTGGCGCGGCAGCCGTTCCGGCAGCCCGTGCTCCGGACGGCAGAACGGGCACCGTGCGGGGGAGTTCGGCCGTGCCTCGCGACGGAAGGGCTCAGCACCGGATTGTGCGATCGGCGAGCGGCAGCAGCGGGAGGCTCCCGCCGGCGTGGGGGCATCACGGCGTCAGGGCCCGTCTGCGTCAGGGCCCGTCCGCGTCAGTGCCCGTCCGCGTCAGTGCCTGGCCGCGTCAGTGCCTGGCCGCCGGCACCATCGGCAGCCACACCGCGCTGGCCTGCGCGCCCTCGTGCTCGATGCGCTCGGTGGCGGCCACGTAGTCGCCAGGCCTGGCCTCGAAGATGTTGGGCACGAAGGTTTGCGGGTTGCGGTCGTAGAGCGGGAACCAGCTGGACTGGATCTGCACCATGATGCGGTGCCCGGGCTGGAACACGTGGTTGGTGGGCGGCAGGGTGAAGCGGTAGCGCTCGACCTGGTTCGCCGGGATCGCGCTTGGATGGGCGAAGTCGGTGCGGTAGCGGCCGCGGAAGATGTCCATCGCCACCGGCAGCTGGTAGCCGCTCATGGTCGGGTCGTTCGGGGTGGCGTCCGGCTGCACGTCGATCAGCTTGACCACCCAGTCGGCGTCGGTGCCGGTGGTGGCGGCGAACAGGTCGGCGCGCGGCTCGCCGGAGATCCGCACCGGTGCCGTCAGCGGCGCGGTCTCGTAGGTCAGCACGTCCGGCCGGTCGGCCACGCTGCGCTGGTCGGTGGTCAGCCAGGGCTTCCAGCGCGCGCTGTCGCCGAACGCCACCGGCCGCGGCAGGTAGGGCACGGGCCTCGCCGGGTCGGACACGTAGCTGTCGGAGCCGGCGCCGTCCGCCGGGCGGTCGAAGCCGAGCCCGTGGCCTGGCTGGAGGAACAGCGGGGTCATCGGCGAGTCGCAGCCGGAGTCGCAGGCCAGCGGCCAGCGGTCGAACCGGTCCCAGCGGTTCTCGCCGGTGTTGTAGATGAACGCCGCCGCCGGCAGGTCGGCCTTCGGCGCGCCCGGCTTGAGGTACTGGTCGAAGAACGGGCGCAGCACCTGCTGGCGGTACTGCAGCGCGGTGTCGCCGTTCCAGTCCAGCCGGCCCAGGCTCCTGCCGTCGTAGTTCGCCTGGCTGTGCCGCCACGGCCCCATCGCCAGGACGTTGTTCGCCTTGCCGGCCGCCCTGAGCGCCAGCCAGCTGTGGATCGCCCCCCACATGTCCTCCTGGTCCCACAGGCCCTGTTCCCACAGGGTCGGCACGGTGGACGGATGCGCGGCCACGAGACGGTCCAGCGCCTGGCCCTGCCAGAACGCGTCATAGGCGGGATGGGCCTTCATGCGCTGCCAGAACGGGAGCTGGTCCAGCCCGTTGGCGGTGGCGTAGTCGCCGGCCGAGCCCGCGCGGAGAAAGGTCTCGTAGTCGTCGTAGCGCGCGCGGGGCAGCGGCAGGCCCTCGCCGCGCACCGTCATCTGCAGGGTGAGGTAGTCGAAGTTGGTGTTGCGGAACGCGCCGTAGTGGAACCAGTCGTCGCCCATCCAGCCGTCCACCATCGGCGATTCCGGCGAGGCGACCTTGAGTGCCGGATGCGGATGCAGCAGCGCCATCACCACGGTCCAGCCCTCGTAGGAGGAGCCGAGCATGCCGACCCGGCCGTTGCTCTCGGGGACGTTCTTCACCAGCCAGTCGATCGTGTCCCAGGCGTCGGTGGTGTCGTCGGT
Organism: uncultured Acetobacteraceae bacterium; assembly: GCA_937873225.1. Lineage (GTDB taxonomy): Bacteria > Pseudomonadota > Alphaproteobacteria > Acetobacterales > Acetobacteraceae > Lichenicola. The sequence goes on along the minus strand of CALMVN010000121.1, from coordinate 1,403 downwards.
GGCGGATGGGTTGAGCGGGCCGATCGGCGGCCGGGTCATGGTGTAGTCGCCCTCGGAGCCGTACTTGCCGCGCACGTCCTGGAACACGCGGATGTAGCCGCCGGCCACGAACACGTCGTCGCCCTGCGGCAGGGTGGCGAGCAGGGACGGGCTGTCGTTGCGGGTGACGCGCTTGGCCGCGTTGTAGGGGGTGCGGGTGAGCAGGATCGGCGCGTCGTGCGCGTTCTTCGGCAGCACGATCACGGTGAACAGCTTCACCCCGTCGCGCATCGGGATCATGACGGTGCGCTTGACGTACTCGTCGCCCGCGCGCGGCAGGCTGACATGGGCCGGAATGTCGTTGCCGGTGGCGACCAGAAGCGGGTCGGGGGGTGCGGCGGCGGCGAACGGGCCGGAGCAGGCGAGCAGGGCGGCTGCCAGCAGCGCCGTTGCCGATGCTCCCCGCAGGCGGGAGGAGGGAGGGCCGGAGACCATCCGGGTGCCGGACCGGCTTCTGTCTTGTACGAACATCGGGGCATTGTTCCCGATCGTGGTGGACATCACCAGTCCCCAGGGCGTCGGCGGTCGATCCGGCCTCCTGCGACGATTCATCCGCGGCCTCGATCGTCCGGACGATCCGGAGAAAGGTCCTGGCACTTCCAGGTCAGCCACAGGCTTCCCGTGTGTTTCGACTGGAGGCCCGGAGGCAGCGATGACGAGGAACGGCTCGCGCCTGGGTGATCTGGCCGATGGCTCGAGCCGTTCCTCGCGGCGATAGGCCGTAAGACACGGGAATTATCGGCGCCGCTCTCATCGCGCCGTCCAGCTTACCCAACCAGCGCCGCAAGAGACCAGGCTCACGATTGAACCAGAGGCAGGGCACTAACCTGGTGTAAGCATTCATATGCTGGAAAGGGGAGACAAGTCACATCAGGAGCGTGTCCCATGTCCGGCATGATCAGCAGCATCAGCCAGTACGAGTTCTCCACCAGCTACAACGAGAGGAAAGCGCCCGGAGCCAGTCAGGTGGCAACAGCTGCGTTGAGTATTTCGAAGACAAGCGAGGATACACCATCGTATGCTGGTCCTACATATACGGTGGCATCCTACGGAGTGAGTGGCCTTGCCGCAGACGCCACCATCAACGGCGTCCCGGTCTGGAAGATGGCCGACGCCAAGCAGACAACGTCCGGCTCCATGGAGGCGACTCAAGAAACGTCACTGGATGTCTCATTTGAGACTACCAGCGCCGCCGGGTCGGAAAAGCTGGAACTCACGTTCGACGAAAGCTCGTCCTACGCATCACCATTGCAATCGACCGGCAACCAAAGTGCCGATGCAGCCCTGGAGGCTCTGGAAGACGCTGGCCGGGATGATTCCCTCCCGGAACCAGGGCAGCAGAGCCACCTGGGCCTGTCATACGA
>CALMVN010000120.1:7548-9617 GCA_937873225.1 uncultured Acetobacteraceae bacterium | reverse complement strand
ACCCCCGACGCCGCCCGCATCTGGCGGTCGAGCAGGCCCCGGAGCGCCCGGTCCGCCTCCCCGCCGCCTTCCGGCACCAGCAGCCCGTCCAGCGCGCCGGGCACCGCGGCCAGATGGTCCGCCAGCGCCGGCGACGCGCCGAGCACGGCGGCCACGCGGTCCAGCAGCGGCGGGTAGCGGTCGAACAGCGACAGGAGCTGCACCAGGCCGGCCTGCCGCGACAACAGGGTGTCGAACCGGACCAGCGCCGCCAGCGGGTCGCGCTGCCGCCCCAGCGCCCGCAGCAGCGCCGGCATCAGGCCCTGCAGCAGGGTGCGCGCCCGGGGCTGGCGCAGCGCCCTGTGGCGGTCGCCGTCCCAGCCGCGCAGGATGTCGCGCGCCTGGGCGCTTTCCCCCTGGGCGCTTCCCCCCTGGGCGCTTCCCCCCTGGCCGACGAGGGCGGGGCCGAGCCACGGAAGGAGCGCCCCGTCATCCGTCCGGGCCGCGTCGGCCGGACGGGCAGGCAACGGCAGGCCCGCGCCCCGGACGCCGCCGGACCCGTCCTGCCTGCGCACCATGTGGGTGAAGCGGCGCCTGGTGCGGCGCAGCTCCGGCAGCAGGCCGTCCGCCAGCGCCTGGCCGTCGGCGGCGCCGGCGAAGCATGCGAACGCCTCGAACCCCGCCCGCGTCGACGGCAGGCTGTGCGTCTGCCGGTCCGCCTGCATCTGCAGCCGGTGTTCCAGCGACCGCAGCCGCCGGTAGGTCCCGGCAAGGGATCGCGCGGTGGCGCGGTTGAGGTAGCCGCCGGCGGCCAGGCGGTCGAGCGCGCCCAGCGTGGTCGGGTCCCGCAGCGCCGGCTCGCGCCCGGCCCAGACCAGCTGCAGCGTCTGCGCGATGAACTCGATCTCGCGTATCCCGCCATGGCCGAGCTTGAGGTCGTGGCCGAGCAGCGCCTCCACCGCGTCGCCGGCCAGGGCGCCGACCGGAGCGTTGCCCAGGGCGTTGCCGGGGGCGCCGGCTGGAGCGCCCCCTGGGCCCGCCTCTCCGAACCGCTTCGCCGGCGACGGGGCGTGGCGGTCGATCCGGCGCTTCATGGCGTGGATGTCCTCGATCGCGGCGAAGTCGAGGTGCCGGCGCCACACGAACGGTCGTATCGCGTCCAGGAACCGCCTGCCGCAGTCGAAGTCGCCCGCCACCGGGCGCGCCTTGATCATCGCCGCCCGTTCCCAGGTCTCGCCGTAGCTTTCGTAGTAGGCGATCGCCGCCGGCAGCGAGACGGCGGGCGGCGTGGCGCCGGGATCGGGACGCAGGCGCAGGTCCACCCGGAACACGTAGCCGTCGGCGTCGGGCGTTTCCATCAGCCCGACCAGCCCGGCCGACAGGCGCACGAACGCGCGGCCCGGCTCCGCCACCGCCGGGTGCGCCGCCGGGTCGTAGAGCAGCACCAGGTCGACGTCGCTGGAATAGTTCAGCTCGGAAGCACCCAGCTTGCCCATCGCCAGCACCACGAACCCGGACTGCTGTTCCGGCCGGTTCGGATACGGCAGCCGAAGCAGCCCGGCGCGATGCGCGTCACGCAGCAGGTGCGCCGTCGCCACGCGGAGCGAGGCTTCCGCCAGCAGCGACAAGGTGCCGGTCACCCGTTCGAGGTCCCACAGGCCGCCGAGGTCGGCGATCGCCACCGCCAGCGCCACCTGCCGCCTGGCCTGCCTGAGCCCCGACGCGATCGTGGTCCGGTCCGCGTCCGGCCGCAGCGCCCGCAGCCGCCGCAGCGCCGCCGCCGCCGCACGCTCCGGCCCGTCCCGAAGCAGATGGTCCAGGAAGCCCCGCTCGCGCCGGGCGAGGTCGGACAGGAACACGCTGTTGCCGCCGAGGCAGGCCAGCAGCGACACGACCGCCGGCGTTTCCGCGATGCCCGGTCCGTCCGCCGTCGCGACCCGCATCGCCTGCAGCAGCGCTGCCGCGCCGTCCGGGTCCGCCGCCCGCGGCCAGCGTTCCGGCAGCCGGAACCCGCCTACCGGCATGTGTCGTCACGCTTCCGGCCTGCCGCGCCCAACGCTCCGTCCCCCGCCCGTCGCCCCACGGCCTCG
>CALMVN010000120.1:2127-7448 GCA_937873225.1 uncultured Acetobacteraceae bacterium | reverse complement strand
CCGGAACTCCGCCCGCGTCCGGCGTGCTATGGCTAGCGGCCGCGCGCGGCGAACGATGGAAGACATCATGACCCACAACAAGATCCCGATGGCGATCGTTGCCGTTCTGTCGATCGGCGCGCTGGCGCCGGCCCGGGCCGAGCCGGGCGGCTGCCTCAAGTATGGCGCGGTCGGCGCGGTGGGCGGCCACGTCGCGCATCACGGCGTGCTGGGCGCCGTGGGCGGCTGCGCCGCCGGCATGTACGTGCGTCACAAGTACCGCAAGGAGGCGCGTCAGAAGGCGGCGCTCTACGAGCAGGAGCACCCGGGCGCCAGGGGCTCCTACGAGCAGAAGGCCACCGCCTACGACGTCGAGCACTCGACCGCGCCCGGCACCCTGCCGCCCGGCGCCCGGCCGCCGGCCGACCCGAAGGAAGGCGACACCCAGCTCTAGCGCCGGGCGCAACTCGGCCGCGGGACGGACCGCCGCACGCGGCCCGCCGCCGAGGCCGATCAGTCGGCGACGGTGCTGAACCCGGCGCCGTTGATCCTGAACACGGTGCCCTTGCCGGAGGTCCCGCCGGCCGCCGTGGTGCCGTACAGCACGCCGGCGGCGTCGTTCACCAGCCCGGCGGTCGGCTCCGCCCCGTCCGTGCCGCCGTTGAAGCTGTGCAGCACGGTGAAGGTGGTGTGGTCGGAGGAGATCTCGAACACCGTGCCGGACCTGCCGGGGCCGCCCGCGGTCGAGTTCGTGCCGTAGATCTTGCCGGCGGCATCGACCAGCAGGGAGCCCAGCGGCTCGGCGCCGTGCGGATCGCTGCTGCCGAACGAGACCAGGGTGGTCAGCTGGTCGTGCGCCGCGCCGCTGAGCTCGAACACGCTGCCGTCGCCGTTCGGACCGCCGGTGCTGGTGGTGCCGTACACGTTGCCCCGCCGGTCAAGCGCCAGCGCCCCCTGCGGGAACGCACCGTTGCTGCCGTTGAAGGTGGCGAGCACGGTCAGCGTCGCATAGCCGGGGCCGGACAGCGAGAACACGATGCCTTGCCCATACTGGCCGCCGGCGGAGTTGGTGCCGTAGAGCACCCCGTTCGGGCCCGCCACCAGCGATGCGCCGGCGTGCTCGGCGAAGTTGCCGGGGAACGAGAGGGTGGCGGCCAGGGTGGTCAGGCTCGGCCCGGACAGCTTGAACACGGTGCCGTTGCCGGTGCTCCCGCCGCCGATGGTGGTGCCGAACAGCGTATAGGCGGCGCCGGTGCCGATGGCGGGCAGGGCGACCAGCGCGGTCGGGTCGGCTCCCGTGGCGAGGGTGAAGCTCGCCAGCCGCGTGAACGTGCCGCCGTTGCTGTGCGACAGTTCGAACACCGTGCCGTCACCGTTCGCGCCGCCCTCGGCCGTGGTGCCGAACAACCGGTTCGGCGGGTCGAGCACCAGCGACGAGGACGGGTTGCTGCCGTTGCTGCCGGAAAACGCGAACAGCGTGATCAGCGCGGCGTAGTTCTGCTTCTGCAGCGCGAACACGGTGCCGTCGCCGGCAGAGGTGCCGTTTGCGCCCGGGCCGCCGAACGCGGTGGTGCCGTAGAGCGTGCCGTCCGTGTTGTCGATGGACAGGGTCGAGGACGGCGTGGCGCCGTTCGCGCCGTTGAACGACAACAGCGTGGTCAGCGTGGGCGCTGCGCACGCGTGTCCCGCCATGCCGCCGAGGGCAAGGCACGACGCGACAACGGCGATCGCCGGTCTGGAACTGGTCGACATGGGGTTTCCCTTCGTCGTGTCCAAGGTGCGGCGCCGCATCAAGCGTGCTTCAAAAATGAAACGACCGGCCCGTTCCTGGTCTTTCGGTTGGCAACGGACGCACCATAGAAGCAAAACGCCGCCACCCCCAAATGACAATCTTCCGCGGAAACGGAATCTTCGGCCGCAGGCATCGAAAGTTCGAAAGTGAGACGGTCCAGGCTGTATTACAGGATGTGCCTCCAAGGAAGCGGTCGCGGGCGGCGGATCGCGCCGCCGCCCGCTGCCAGCGCTAGTTCTTCGCCTTGAGAGTCAGCGTGAGCGGCGCGAACAGGCCGCCCACCACCGGACGCGCCTCGAACGTGGTCGAGGTCGAGGTCGGGTCGTAGAGGTCGGGGAACGGGCGACCGGCCGTGGTCGTGTTCGCGTAGTTGTAGACCGCGTTGATGATCTCGCCGGGCAGGGTCTGGTAGTTGAAGGCCGCCGCCGTCCACAGCTCCCAGTCCGCCTTGGCGGGATAGCTGCCGGAGCCGAGCGGCTCGGGCTGGAGCTCCAGGCCGAGCGGAAGGATCTGCGTCTGGTAGAACGCCGTCTGCTCGGTGAGCACGGAAGGCGGGATCAGGTTCAGCTTGAGCAGCGCGTTCGGGAAGGCGTTGTAGTCGTCGCTCCAGTCGCTGTCCGCCTCGCCGAGCGTGCTCGGGCTGTAGGCGTTCGCGGCCTCGCGGTAGGTGTGCAGCAGGTGGGTGCCGGCCGTGTTCTGCGACAGCTCCTCCCAGATGCTGATGCCCTGCTCGGCGGCGTTGCGGAACGTCTTGGCGTCCTTGGTCTGCCCGGCCATGGTGGCGATCTGCGAAAAGGCGTCCAGGCCCTCGATGCCCTTCAGCGCCAGGTTGACGCTGTGCGCGATCAGGCCGGCGAAGTCGTCGGTCTGGTTCTGGTATTGCGGGTCCACCGCGTTCGAATAGTTGACGCCTGCCGGGATGGTGTTCAGGTAGTTGGCCCACTGCTTGAAGATCGCGTAGTGCGCGTTGGCGTACGTCGCGGCCTCGGCGGAGGACACGTGCTGCATGTAGGCGTCCGCCATGATCAGCATGTTGGCGGTCTCCTCCACCGGCATGTTCTCGCCGCCGCCGTCGTTGTGGCCGACGGCGTTCGGATAGGTCGCGCCGAGGTCGTGCGGCGAGAACAGTTCCGGCCACTGCCCGGACTCGGCGTAGTCGATCACCGGCTCGATCAGGTAGCGCAGCAGCTCCGGGTTCATGTAGAGGAACACGGGGCTCGACGGGTACAGCACGTCCACCGTCTGGACGTTGTCGCTGCTGCTGATCTCCTCGAGGAACAGGTAGGGATTGGCGATCGTGTTGGTCAGCTCGGTGGCGGCGAAGGCCTGCCGCAGCGTCACCGCGGCGAGTGCCGCATACTGCGAGCCGCCGACGGCGGTCGCGGCCGTGTTCAGGTTGCTGTCGAGCGTGTCGGCCCGGGTCACCGCCGCCTTGCGGTCCTTGTACGCGAAGGCGAGCATCGCCTCGTAGGACGGGAAGTACTGCGTCCACAGCGACCGGATCGAATTGCCGAGGTAGTTGATCGCCGGATCCCGTTCCCGGCCGAGCAGCAGCGTGAACGGCGCGGTCGCCGTGGTGCCGACGCTGCCGAGGTCGTCGGCGAAGGCGAACACCGGATACGCGTTGTTGATCGCGCGTGGCTGGTTGGTGTCATTGGTGCCGGTGAGGGTTCCGGTGGTGGCGAACTGCGTCCGCACCACGGTGTCCTGCCCGCTCTGCACCGTGAGGCCGGCGACCTTCTTCGTCGCCCATAGCGACGTGCCCCAGTCGGCGAAGTTGCCGGTCTGGGTGAACACCTGCGGATCGGTGGGATAGGCGGTCCAGGCCGCGAGGTTGCCGGTCGCAGACGTGCCGTCGCTGTCGAGCGGGATCGTTTCCGGCGCCCAGGACACCAGCGCGCTTTCGTTCCCGTTGGTCCATTCCGCGCTGATGTCGAAGTAGAGATGCACCTGGTGCGTCGCACCGTCGCTGCTCTGCGCCGTGGTGATGATGTCGGACAGCGGCATGCTGAGCCGCTTCAGGTCGGTCGCCTCGACCGGCGACAGGAAGTCGACCGACAGGGTCACGCCGCCCGCGTTGAAGGTGAACCTGGATTGCGTCGCCGTGGTCTCGAGCGCCACCTCGGTCATGGGCGTCAGCGTCGGCGAGCCGGGCGGCAGCGCCGGAGCGCCGAGGAACAGGAACGGCCTGCCGTCGATGTACGCGATGCCGGTGATGGCCTTGACGGTGCCGTCCCAGTGGGTCGGCCAGGTTCCGGGAAGCAGCCCGGTGTTGTTCTGCAGCCATACGTTCTCGTAGGGGCCGCGGGTGACCAGGGGTGCCGCCGGCGGGCGGATCGGGGTGAAGGCGGTCTGGGCGTCGGCGCGGTGCCGCGGCACCGTGACCGCCAGCATGGCCGCCGACACGAGCAGCGCGCTGCGCAGGGAGACCGTCCGGCGGGAACTCATGCCCTGCCTCCCCGGCAGGTCCGGCAACTTTCCCGGAGCGGGGACAACGCTCCGCACCAGCATGCTGCGCGCTCATGTTGCTGCAGCGGCACCGCCATCGGCGCCCGTCGATCAACGAGAAGCATGGATCCTCCTGACCATTTCGACGACGGCCGGAAACCGTCGAGGGAGCGCGTTCCGGGCGCACGGCGGCAGCAAGAACGATATGTCCGAGAAATGCAACATCATCACGCCATTGTTGAACAACCGCGTCGCCGGTGTTCCGCCTGCGGCGTGCGCGGTCGTGCGTGTGCCGGCGTCCATCCTGCGAGGGCAGGCGGCCGTCTGCTCATGCGGCCGGCAGCTTCGCGATGCTGCGTGAACCCTGTCGATCGGCGCGACAGGTTTCGCAGCGGACGGTTCCGGGAGCGTCCGGACCACGGATGTCCGGGCAGTTCCGCGCGTTCCGCGTTGAAGATCAGGGCGTCGGTGCGGCGGCGGTCGTCGCGGAGCCGGCGCGATCCGCCGACGGCGGCGCCTCGTCCGGTCCCGCGGCGACGTGTCTGGTTTTGTATGATCTATTCCGTATCCTCATGCCTGGCATGCCGCAGCGCCCGGCCTCCGCCGTGGCCGGACGTGCGGATCGCGGCCGCCGGCGCGAGGCTGCGGGCCGGGACCCGCTCCGGGCAGCGGCGATTGTCCTCCCCGCCGCGGACCGGCAGGCTGGTCTGCGTGAACACGCTGCACCAGGCTCCTTTCGATCGGCCGCCGGCCGCGACCCCTGCTCCCGGGCCGGCGCCGGCCGCGCGGCGCGCGCGGCGCGCGCGCAGCGGCCGGGCGGTGCTGGCCCTGATCCTGCGTCCGCTGCTGGCGCTGCTGGTGCTGGGCGTGCTGGCCGGGCTCGGACTGGCGCTTCGCCTGGCGGCCGGTCCGATCGAGGTCACCGCCCTGGTTCACGCGGTGCCCCCGCTGCCGCTCGGCGGCGGTCGCGACGGCCCCCCCCGCGCCGGCCCGCCCCCCCCCCGCCCGTGGCCATCAGGTCCACTTCATCACCTACTCGCAGCCCTTCCGTCTCACGGGTCGTGAAGGCTCGATCTTCTACCACGAAGTCCCGGTCTCGAAC
>CALMVN010000120.1:0-2117 GCA_937873225.1 uncultured Acetobacteraceae bacterium | reverse complement strand
GGGACGGCTTCCGCGGCGGTGCCGGCGTGCCGTTCGTCCTGCGCCTGGCCGACGTCTCGATCCGCCGCACCGGCGGCGAGGTGGTGGATCGCATCGCCGGCCTCGCCGTCAGCCTGGACGCGGCCGCCCTGCTGCACGGCGTGCTCGCGGTCGAGGAGATCCGGGTGTCGGGCGCCCGCCTGGCGCTGCGGCGCGACGACCGGAACGGCCTCGGCCTCGGCCTGGCGCCGGTCGGGCAGAAGCCCCCGGGAGGCAGCTCAGGACCGGTCCTGCGCTGGGACCGGCTGCGCCGGGTGGCGGTGTCGGATGCGCAGGTGTCGGTGCACGACCTCGTGGCCGGGCGGGACTGGATCCTGCGCGACGTCAGCCTGGACGCCCGCCCCCAGGGCCGCGGCATCGTCGGGCAGCTCGCCATCGCCATGCTGCTGGACGGGCAGCGGGCGACCCTTCGCGGCACCGGTACGGGCAGCCCGGACAACAGCGACGTGTCCTGGCACCTGTCGATGGACCCGCTGGTCCCGGCCCGCCTCGCCGGCGCGCTGCCGGTCCTGGCCCCGCTTCGTGCCGTGGCGCTGCCGGTCTCGCTCGGGCTCGACGTCGACTTCGCCAACGGCCCCGGCCAGTTCATGGATCCGGTGCAGGCGACGGCGACGGCGGCGCTCGGCGCCGGCACCCTCCAGGCCGGCAGCGCCCTGCTGCATGTGGAGAACGGGCGGCTGCGGATCGAGGCCAGCCTGCCGGACGGCCCGGATCAGATGGTCACGCTCCGCGCGCAGACCGACCTGCGGCTGCGCGCCGCGCAGGACGCGCCGGGTGCGGTGCCGACCGGGCCGGAACTGCACGCCCACGGCCGGATGCTGCTCGACAGCCTTCTCGACGCCCGCCGCATCCGGGCGACCGTCGACGCCGACATCCCACGCATCAATTTCGACACCCTGGCGCAGTACTGGCCCGCCGAGGCCGCCGCCGACGCCCGGCGCTGGATCACCGCCAACATCACCGCCGGGGAGGTCACCGGGCTGCACGTCGAGACCCGCCTGTCCGGGAACGACGGCTGGGGCTCGCTGGCGGAAACCGACCGCAGCGGCGGCTTCGACGCCGACAACCTGACCTTGTGGTGGCTGCGGCCGATCCCGCCCCTGGTCGACATGCGCGCCCATCTCGCCTTCCAGGGCACGGACGCGGTGCTCGTCACCGTGCCGCACGCGGTCCTGCCGGTGGGGATCCCGGGCAGGTCGCCGGTGCTCGCGGTGTCCGACGGCGCGATGCGCATCGGCGGGCGGAACGCGTCCCACCAGCCCGCCACGATCCGGCTCCACCTGTCCGGCGACCTCGGCGACCTGCTGCACGAGCTGGCGAACCCGCGGCTGCGCCTGCTGTCCAGGCACCCGGTTCCCTTCACCGACCCGTCCGGACACAGCGAAACCAGCGTCACCGTCGCGCTGCCGCTCGACAACGACGTGTCGATCGAGCAGGTGCAGGTGCAGGCGCGCTCGGTCATGAACGACGTTCACCTCGGCAACGTGGTGTCCGGGCGGGCGCTGGACCGGGCGGGCCTGGTGGTGTCCGCCGACACCGACGGCCTGTCCCTGGACGGCAGCGGGCTGGTCGGCGCCATCCCGGCCCGGCTGCACTACGCGATGGACTTCCGCGCCGGGCCGCCGGACCAGCTGGTCGAGCAGGCGCACGTGCAGGCGAGCGTCACCACCGCGGCCCTGCACCGGGAAGGGCTCGACCCGTCCGGCAACGTGTCCGGCAGCGCCGGGCTCGTTGTCGACTACGCGGCCAGGCGGGACGGGCAGGCGGCGGTCTCGCTCGGGCTGGACATGACCGGGCTCGGCATTGCCACCGCGGTGTGGAACAAGCCCGCCGGGATCCCGGCCGAGGCGTCGGCGCGCATCGCCCTGCTGCACGGGCACCTGTCGGCGATCGACGCGCTGCACGCGCACGGGCCCGGCCTGACGGTGGACGCGCGGGCGGCGGTCGCGGGCGGCCGGGCGCGCGAGGTGGTGGTCGGGCACTTCGCGGTCGGGCGCAGCAGCGGGCAGGGCCGGATCGAGCTGCCCGCCGCCGCCGCGCCCGGACGGCCTGCCGCGCCGATCCGGGTCAGCGCGAGC
>CALMVN010000119.1 GCA_937873225.1 uncultured Acetobacteraceae bacterium | reverse complement strand
GCTGAGATCAAACCCGTCGAACCTGATCTGGGTCATTCCAGCGAAGGGAGGCATGTCCGATGCGCCAGTTCCGCGCGCGCGCCCTATTCATGGGCGGCGTCCTGCTCGCTGGCACGATAACGGCGCGAGCGCAGGAGAACGTCACCGTCCTCGGCCGGCCCGGCGCCGACACCGCCAACGGCCCGGTCGGCGGCCAGCCGGGCGGCGGGCTGATCCGCGACGAGACCGCCACGAAGTCGCTCAGCACCGTGTCGTCGGACTTCCTGCGCCGGGCGGCGCCGACCGAGAACGCCTACCAGCTCGTGTCGCTGCTGCCCGGCGCCACCGTCGCCCAGGCCGACCCGCTCGGCCTGTCCGCGGAAAGCGACCTGTCCCTGCGCGGGCTCGGCTCGGACGAGATCGGCTACGTGCTGGAAGGCATGCCGCTGAACGACATCGCCTACTACACCGGCTATCCCGGCCAGTTCGCCGACACCGAGAACATCGAGCGGATCAGCCTGTCCCAGGGCACCGACGACCTCGACACCCCGGTGATCAACGCGGCCGGCGGCCTGCTGTCGCTCACGCTGCGCGATCCGGCTGCGCATGAAGGCGTGTTTGCCGATGTCGCCTACGGCTCCTATCACACCAACAAGGACTTCATCCGGCTCGACACCGGCGCGCTGGGTGGCAGCGGGATACGCGGCTTCGTGTCGTACTCGCAGGAGACCGCCGACAACTGGCGCGGCTCCGGCCATGACAACCGCCAGCACGTCGACGTCAAGCTCGTGCGGGACTGGGCCGACGGCGACCACGTGTCGCTGATCGGCACCTGGAACGACGCCGTCACCAGCGCCTACCCGGAAGTCACGCAGGCTGACTGGAAGCAGTACGGGCGATCGGGCCCCGACAACTACGACGGCACCTACACCCCCGGCGACACCAACTACTGGCGCCTGTACCAGCAGCCCTACCGGCTGTTCTACGCGCTGGCGCCGACGCATCTTCACCTGTCGTCCACGCTATCCTTCGACGTGACGCCGTACGCGCAGTACGGCTATGGCAACACGCCCGGCGGCACGACCCTGCCGACCAGCGGCCTGTTCGAAGGCACCGAGGCGCTCTCGCAGACGCTGAGCCTGCCCGCGCAGGACGGCCAGGCGACGGTACAGAGCAACTACCAGCAGGCCAGCTACCGCGCCGGGCTGGTGCCCAAGCTGAGCTGGGCGTGGCGCAACAACAGCTTCGTCGCCGGCGCCTGGTACGACTACGCCGACGACCGCGAGCCCGGCACCTTCAGCCCGCTGAGCCCGGACGGCTCGTCGGCCAGCATCTGGGTCGATTCCGGGCGCGACACGATCACGCTGGCGAACGGCCGCCCGTTGCTGTCGCAGGACGAGCACAGCATCGAGCAGGTGAACGCCCTGTTCGTCGGCGACACGATCTCGCTGCTGCACCGTACGCTGTCGCTCGAGCTCGGCTTCAAGGAGGTGATGGTGACCAGGCAGGGCTGGAACGGGATCCCGGGTGCGACCTACCGCACCGGCGCCGACAGCGCCGAGCCGCTGCCCCGGGTCGGCCTGCGCTGGCAGGTGGACAGGAGGAACCAGGTGTTCGCCAGCGTCTCCACCAACTTCCGCACGCCCTCCGCGACCGTGCTGTTCGACAGCTTCGACCCCGGCTCCGGCACGCTGCTCAACAAGGCGGCCACCAACCTGCGCGACGAGTACTCGATCTCCGAGGAGATCGGCTACCGCCGGCAGGGCGACTGGCTGCTCGGCAGCGTCACCGCCTTCAACTACGACTTCACCAACCGGCAGATCGCCACCGTGATCGACCTGAACGGCGTGCTGACCGGCTCCACCATCAACGCCGGCGGCCAGACCAGCCGCGGGATCGACGCCGAGCTCGGCCTGCGCCCGTGGCACCACCTGAGCCCGTACCTGTCGGGCGAGTACCTCCACGCCACCATCGACAACGACCTGCTCGTCGACGGCGACCTGCTGCCCACCGCCGGCCACATCGCCGTGCGCAGCCCGGCCTGGCAGGGCGCGGTCGGCCTTTCCTACGACGACGGCACCTGGTTCGGCACCGTCGCGGTCAAGTACGTGGGCCCGCAATACGCGAGCTTCACCGACGACGAGAAGATCGCCGACCACAGCCAGGGCGACGTCACCCTGGGCGTGCGGCTGCCGAACCTCGGGCCTGCCAAGCATCCGGAGTTCCGGCTCAACCTCCTCAACGTGACCGACAGCGACGCCCTGTCCGGCATCGCCAGCCCGACCACCAACGCCCGGAGCACGATCGGCCGCTACGGCACGCTGATCCCCGGATCTCCCGCGACCTACTACATCCAGGGCGGGTTCGCCGCCCTGGTCACCGTCGCCTCGGCCTTCTGATGCGCGCCCTGCTGCTCCTGGCGCTGCTCGCCGGCCTGTCCGCGTCGCCCGCCCGCGCCGCCGACCGGCTCACGGTCATCCTGGACTGGTTCGTCAACGCCAACCATGAGGCGCTGCTGTCGGCGCAGTACGACGGCGCCTACGCCCGCGCCGGCCTCGACGTGCGCTTCGTCGTGCCGGCCGATCCCGGCTCGCCGCCGCGCCTGCTGGCCGCCCACCAGGCCGACCTCTGCGTCAGCTACCAGCCCGAGCTCGCCCTGCTGGACGCGGCGGGCCTCGGCCTCGTGCGCGTCGGCACGCTGGAGGACACCCCGCTGACCACGCTGCTGGTCGCAGCCAGCGGCCCGATCAGGAGCCTCGCCGACCTCAAGGGCCGCCGGGTCGGCGCGTCGATCGGCGCCACCGACGAGGCGCTGCTCCGCGCCATGCTCGGCACGGTCGGGCTCAGGACCACCGACGTCACCCTGACCGAGGTCAACTTCCAGATCGAGCAGGCGCTAATGTCGCACAGCGTGGACGCGGTGATCGGCGGCATGCGCAACTACGAGCAGATCGACCTCCGGCAGCGCGGGTTCAAGGCGACCGCCTTCAACCCCGAGGATCACGGCGTTCCACCCTACGACGAGCTGATCCTGCTCGCCCGGCGCGACGACGCGCACGACCCCCGCGTCGTGCGCTTCCTCGCCGCACTCCGCGAGGGCACCGCCACGCTGCTGGTCCATCCCGACCGGATGTGGGACGCCTTCGTCAAGGACCATCCCGACGAGAACACGCCGCTCAACCACGCCGCCTGGTTCGCCACCCTGCCGCATCTGGCCAGGGACCCGGCGCGGCTGGACGCGCAGCGCTACGCCGCCTTCCAGGACTTCATGGTGCGGGAGGGCACGCTGAAGACGGCGCTGCCGGTGGACCAGATCGCGGTGCAGCCTTGAGGCGGACCCGCGCCTCCGGCTAGCAGGGCCGGATGTTCGTCCTCGCCAAGCTCGCCGAAGCGGTCACGCGCCCGAGCGTGCTGCTGCTGCTGTCCTCGGCTCTCGGGCTCCTGCTGCTGCTGTCCGGGCGGGCGCGCCGCCTCGCCCTCGCGCTGCTCGCGGTCCCGATCGCCTTCGAGCTGCTGCTCGTCCTGCTGCCGCTGGACAGCTGGCTGCTCGTCCCCCTGGAGGACCGCTTCCCGCCGCTCCGCGTCCTGCCGCCGCACGTCACCGGCATCATCTGCCTCGGCGGCGCGGTCGACCCCGAGCTGACCGAGGCGCGCGGGCTGCCCTCGCTCAACGACGCCGCCGAGCGCATGACCGCCTTCGTGACGCTGGCGCTGGCGCATCCCGAGGCACGGCTCGCCTTTACCGGCGGCTCCGGCCGGGTGTTCCGCGGCCGGCTGTCCGAGGCCGACGTCGCCCGGCGGCTGTTCGACGGCCTCGGCCTGGCCGCACGTCCCGTCACCTACGAGAACCGCAGCCAGACCACCTCTGAGAACGCCCTCGACCTCGCCGCCCTGCTGCATCCCCGTCCGGACGAGACCTGGATCCTGGTCACCTCCGCCGACCACATGCCGCGGGCGATGGGCGCCTTCCGCGCCGCCGGCTGGCCGGTGCTGGCCGACCCGGTCGGCTACAAGACCGCGCACAGCCTGGTGGTGGAGCTGGCGCCGACCCTGCCGCAGCGCCTCGACCGGATCGACACGGCCGCGCACGAGTGGATCGGCCTCCTGGTCTACCGCCTGCTCGACCGCACCGACCGGCTGCTGCCCGGACCGGACTGACGCGCCCTGGTCAACTTGACCAGGAACCGAAGCCGGTCATCCTGCGCACGTCCCGGGAGACCGTCATGCAGCAGGTCACCATCCACGCCGCGAAGACCCACCTGTCCAGGCTGATCGAGGCCGTCCTCAACGGCGAGGAGGTCGTCATCGCGAAGGGCGGCAAGCCGGTCGTCCGCCTGGTGCCGGTGCAGCGGCGGCCGTTCCAGGTCGGACTGCTCGCCGGTCAGCTCGGCACCATCCCGGACTTCCTGGCACCCATGGACGCGACCGAGCTCGACCTTTGGGAGGGCAGGGCCGAGTGACGGCGGTCCTGTTCGACACCCACGCCTGGGCCTGGAGTCTCGGCGGCGATGCCCGCCTGTCGCCGCGTGCCCTGACCTCCATCCGGGCGGCGGATACGATGCTGGTCAGCCCGATCAGCTTCTTCGAGATCGCCCAGAAGGTCAGGCTCGGCAAATGGCCCGAGATGGCGGCCTTCGTGGACCAGCTCCCAGCGCTGCTGGACGCGCAGGGCGGCGTGGTGGCCGGGTTCGAGCCCGTGATCTGTCTCCTGGCCGGGATGATGGACTGGAGCCATCGCGACCCGTTCGACCGGCTGCTCGCAGCCACCGCCCGCCATCACGCCCTGCCTCTCCTGTCGGCCGACAGCGTCTTCGACGGCATCGTCACCAGGATCTGGTGAGGGGCACAAGACCGGAAGCTGCCGGTCCGCCTCGGAGCGCGCCGGGCAGAAGGCTGACATCGGTCATCCTCCTTCCGCGCGGATCTCAGTAGGTGATGGACCCGCGCACGCCGCCGCCCACGTCCACCGCGACACCATTGACCGCCACGGAGCGGGGCGAGGCCAGGAAGGCGATCACCTGGGCCACCTCCTCCGCGGTGGGCAGGCGGCCGATCAGCACGTTCTCCGCCAGCGACGCCTCCACGTCGCGGACGGTGCGGCCTTCCGCCCGGGCTCGGGCTTCGAGCATGGCGTCCACTTTCTCCGTGCGGGTCAGGCCGGGATGCACGGTGGTGACCGCGATTCCGGTACCCGCCAGCTCGTCGGCCAGGTTCTTGCCCAAGGCGACCACGGCGACGTTGCGGATGGTGCCCACCACGTCGCCGGTGCGTCTCGCCCCCATCCCGCTCACGTTGACGATGCGGCCCCATCCCGCCCGGCGCATCGACGGCAGCAGCGCGCGGGCACAACGCAGGTAGCCCATGACCTTGGTGTCCATGTGCGACATCAGCGACGCCCACTCCGCCTCCGACGGCGCGGGCACCGCCTTCTGCCCGGCGGGCTCGGCGGCGCAGTTCACCAGGATGTGGGCGCCGCCCATGGCGCGCTCCACGCTGGCCGCCATGGCGGCCACCGCAGCATCGTCCGTGGTGTCCGCGGCAAGGCCCAGGACGCGACGGCCCGTCGTGCGGGCGAGGTCATCCGCCACCCGGACGGCATCGTCGGCGTTGCGCGACACCAGGACCACGTCGGCCCCCTCGGTCGCGAGCAGTCGCGCGACCGCCAGCCCGATGCCGCGCGTCCCTCCGGTGACCACCGCCACCCTGCCCTCGAGGCCCAGATCCATGTGCCGCGCTCCCTACTAGTCCCTCCAGGAAGCTTATCACTCTCGAGGGTGGCAGGCGGGAGATCAAACGGCGCCTGTGTCGGGAACTGCCTTCCATGCCCAACGCAAGGTGCTCAAGGCTGGATCGCCGTGGCGGATGGGCAGCTTTCGGGCATCCTGCCCGAGAAGCGGACCTTGCTGGACAAGGCTCTCGGCCGGAACCGGACCGTCCGCTTCGGAGCGGCAGGCATGGACAGGCGGACGTCTCGATCCGCCGCCTCGACCAGGGATGCATGCCCGCGAGGCATGTCCGGGATGCCGTGATCACCACAGGTCCGTCACCACCCTCGTGGCGAGCAGCCTGCCCAGGGCGGTGCAGCACAATCTCCTGCATCAGTCCCGCCGGCGCACGACCGGGAGTGGATTCCCCAACATCCACGGCTGGACCGGCCCGCGCGACGCAGGCGCCTGCGCCGCCTTGGCAGGAACCGGCCCGGCGACTAGGTAGCCCTGAACACGATGGCGGTCCCGGTATCCGGCCAGCCTAATCCGGGCCCCGCCCTCCACGCCTTCACATGGAGCACCTTCATGTCAGCCAGCCAAACGCCCGTCTGGTTCATCACCGGCTGCTCGACCGGGTTCGGCCGCGAGCTCGCCCGGCTCGTGCTCGCCCGCGGCTGGCGCGCGGTGATGACCGCGCGCAACCCGGCACAGCTCGACGACCTCGTCGAAGGCCACGCCGACCGGGCGCTCGCGATCCGGCTCGACGTCACCGACCGCGCCAACATCCGGGACGCCGTCGCGGAAGCCGAGCGCAGGTTCGGGCGGATCGACGTGCTCGTGAACAACGCCGGCTACGGCTACCTGGCCGCGATCGAGGAAGGCGAGGACGAGGGCATACGCGCCCAGTTCGAGACCAACGTGTTCGGCCTGGTCGCGCTGACCCAGGCGGTGCTGCCCCTGATGCGCGCGCAGAAGAAGGGCCACGTGGTCAACATCTCGTCGATCGGCGGCCTCGTGAGCTTCGCCGCGACCGGCTTCTACCATGCGACGAAGTACGCCGTGGAAGGCCTGTCCGAAAGCCTGTCGATCGAGGGCGCCCCGCTCGGCATCAAGGTGCTGATCGTCGAGCCCGGCCCGTTCCGCACCGACTGGGCCGGCCGCTCGATCATCGAGAGCGGGACCACGATCGACGCCTACGACGAGACCGCCGGCGCCCGCCGGCGCCAGACCCGCGAGCGGAGCGGCAACCAGGTCGGCGACCCGGTGCGCGGAGCGGAAGCGATCATCACCGCGGTGACGGCGGAGAACCCGCCGCTCCGCCTCCTGCTCGGCGCGCCCGCGTTCGAGCTGGCCCACGCCAAGCTCGACCGGCTCCGCGCCGAGTTCGAGGCCTGGAAGGAGGTCACGCTCGACGCCGACTACCCGGAGCACCGCAAGGCGCCCTAGCCGGCACGGGCGCGCGGAAGACGATCGGACGGATCGGCTGCTCATGTCCGCCCTCGATCGTCGTGACCGACCGCAGGCGCCCTCCAGGCAGCCCGTCATGCCTGCGCATCAGGCGCCTGGCCGTCCGCCTGTCCGGCACCAGCTGCCGGCTCGGCACGCCTACCCTGGCGGCTGGCTCGCGGGGCAGGCACGGTCTAGCTAGGCGCCATGTCCGCTTCTCCCTCCCTGCGCCGCCCGCTGGTCCTGGCCTCCGTCATCGCCGCCATGTTCATGATCGCGATCGAGGCCACCATCGTCTCGACCGCCATGCCGCAGATCGCGGGCCAGCTCGGCGATCTGCATCTGTATGCGTGGGTGTTCTCGTCCTTCCTGCTGACCCAGACCGCGACCACCGTGGTGTTCGGCAAGCTCGCCGACCTGTACGGCCGCAAGCCGGTGCTGCTGGTGGGGATCGCGGTGTTCCTCCTCGGCTCGACCCTGTGCGGCTTCGCCTGGTCCATGTCGTCGCTGATCGCCTTCCGCCTGCTGCAGGGCGTGGGCGCGGGCGCCATCCAGCCGGTCTCGCTCACCGTGGTCGGCGACCTCTACTCGGTCGAGGAGCGGGGACGGATCCAGGGTTGGCTCGCCAGCGTGTGGGGCATCTCGTCCGTCCTCGGTCCGCTGGCCGGTGGGCTGATCATCCAGCACCTGAGCTGGGGCTGGATCTTCTGGATCAACCTTCCGATCGGCCTTGCAGCCGCGGCGGGCTTCACCGCCTTCCTGCGGGAGGACGTGGCGAAGGGGGTCCGCAGCCTGGACGTGGCGGGTGCTGCGCTGTTCGCGGTGGCGATCGCCGCCCTGATGCTGGCCGTCACGGAGGCGGGCACCGTCGGCGGCAGCCGGACGGCGCTCCGGGCTGGCGGCGTGTTCGTGCTCGGCGCGGCGTTGTTCGTCTGGCAGGAGCGGCGGGCCCGCGACCCCATGCTCGCCTTTTCGCTCTGGGGCCGCCCGGTGATCGCGGCGACCAACATCACGACCCTGCTCAGCGGCATGGCGATCATCGGCCTGACCACCTTCCTGCCCATGTTCGTCCAGGGCGTGATGGGCCGCTCGGCGCTGGTCGCGGGGTTCACGCTGACCGTCATGGTGCTCGGCTGGCCGATCGGCGCCACGGTGGCCGCGCGCAACTTCGGCCGCTTCGGCCTGCGCGCCACCCTCCTGTTCGGCGCGGCGCTGCTTCCCGCCGGAGCGCTGGCCTTTCTCGTCCTGAAGCCGGGCACGGCGCCGGCCGTGGCGGGCATCGGCTCGCTGGTGATGGGGCTCGGGATGGGGTTCCTCAGCACCGCGGCCATCGTGCTGATCCAGGGCAGCGTCGGCTGGGCCGAGCGCGGCTCGGCGACCGCATCCAACATCTTCTCGCGCAACCTCGGGAGCACGCTCGGCGCCACCGTGTTCGGCGGCGTGCTGAACCTCAGCCTGGCACGGCACGGCGGCCACGGTGCGGCCGACTTCGAAGCCATCCGGCAGCTGCTCGGCCAGCCCGGCCGGGCCGCACGCGACAGCGCCGTGCGCGCGGCACTGGGGCAGTCGCTGCACCTCACCTTCTGGGCGGTCTTCGCGATGACCGTGCTAACCCTGCTGCTCGCCACGCTGGTGCCGGCGGTGACGGTGAAGCAGGGCGCGCCGGAGCCGGTCGTCGAGTAGGGATCCGCTCTACCGGTTGTTGCGCGGCTGGAAGGACGGACAGATGGGCGACGCCACGCTGGAGTTCAGCGCGACGCAGCGGAGCGACGGCGGCGGCGCACCCTGACCCTCTCCCGCCGCAGGACCGCCAGCACGGAATCATGACACCATTTCATGACACCATGCCACGGCGTCTCCACTCGCCGTCGAGCCTCCCACGTTCGCGATTCCGCAGCACCTCTGCGGTTGAGACAGCGTAGTCTCCAGGTCCGGGACCGCCGAGGCAGACCAACAGCATGCCGACCCGCCGCCGCCGAACAAGCCAGTCGATCGAGCCGCCCTTCCCCTTGGCTGCACCCCGAGGGCGGTCCTCACGACCGCCCGGCCTGTCCAGGAAGGACCTGGTTGAACAAACGACAGCTCAGGGAGAAAGCATAACCTCTTAAACGTCCAAGACGAGCACGGAACGGCCAGCATGCTGCTTCATCGAGCGTTTTTCACAAGCATCGCCGAGATGGTCGACATCATCCCGTTGGTTCGAAACCGACATGACGCGGCGTAGATCCCTCACGCCGCCGCAGCAGCCCCCGCTCCATCCCGCGACAGCGCCGCATGCGCGTCCGCCACGATGCCGTACGAGCGCAGCCGGGCCTGGTGGTCAAAGATCTGTCCCGCCACCAGCAGCTCGTCGGCGCCGGTGCGCCGGATGAAGCCGTCGAGCCCGCGACGCACCGTGTCCGGGCTGCCGACGATCGCAGCCGACAACGTATGCCGCACCTGTGCCTCCTCCGCCGGGCTCCACAGCCCGTCCATGGAGCGCACCGGCGGCTTCAGCTTGCCCGGCGTGCCCCGACGCAGCGAGATGAACTGCTGCTGCGCCGAGGTGGCGATGAACCTCGCCTCCGCGTCGGTGTCGGCCGCGAACACGTTCACGCCCAGCATCACGTAGGGCCTGCTCAGCGCGGCGGAGGGCTCGAACCGGCTGCGATAGATGTCGATCGCCGCCCCCATCGCGTCCGGCGCGAAGTGCGAGGCGAACGCGAACGGCAGCCCCAGCATGGCGGCGAGCTGGGCGCTGAACAGGCTCGATCCCAGCAGCCAGATCGGCACGTCGAGCCCCGCGCCGGGCACCGCCTGGATCGCCTGCCCCGGCTCCGCCGGGCGGAAATAGCCCTGCAGCTCCAGCACGTCGCGCGGAAAGGTGTCGCCGCTCGCCGGGTCGCGCCGCAGCGCCAGCATGGTGCGCTGGTCCGAGCCCGGCGCGCGGCCAAGCCCGAGGTCGATCCGGCCCGGATGCAGCGAGGCCAGGGTGCCGAACTGCTCGGCGATCGCCAGCGGCGCGTGGTTCGGCAGCATGATGCCGCCCGCACCCACCCGGATCGTGCGCGTGCCGGCCGCCACGTGCCCGATCACCACCGCCGTCGCCGCCGACGCGATGCCCGGCATGTTGTGGTGCTCGGCCAGCCAGTAGCGGTGGAACCCCCACCCTTCCGCATGGCGCGCCAGGTCGAGCGTGTTGCGGAAGGCGAGCGCCGCGTCGCCGCCCTCGATGATCGGCGACAGGTCGAGAACCGAGAACGGGATCATGGATCGAAACCTTTCTTCCTGCCTGGGCCCTCAGGCCGGCACGCGCCGACGCAGGATCGTCCAGGCGAACCCGGCGCAGACCAGGACGAACGCGCCGGCGCCGAGCCACGTGGCCGTGCCCGCGAAGCCGGGACCGACCACCGCGAGGGCGTTCTCGCTGCCGGTCCCGCCGATCACGGCGGCGATCGCCACCCCCATCAGGCTTTCGCCGACGATGAAGCCGGAGGCCAGCATCACCCCGCGACGCCGGGTCGTGTCCAACATGGGATCGGCCGGCATCGGCGCCAAGGCGCGGCCCGTCGTCTCGCGGCGCGACAGCGCCCGGTTGATCGCCCAGGACAGTACCGCGCCGACCACCAGGGTGACCGACACCGTGGGCGGCAGGTAGAGCCCGATGCCGACCGCCAGCACCGGCAGCGAGCGGCCGCCGCGCCGCAGCCACCCGTCGGCGCCGACCAGGAGCGCGCCCAGCGCCACGCCGATCAGCACCATGGTCCAGTCGAGCTGGTGCAGGAAGATGCCGCGCGCCAGCGTCGACAGCAGCAGCGCCTGCGGCGCCGCCAGCGCCCGGGTCGGGTCCATGCCCGGGCGCGGCAGGGCGCCGGCGAAGCCGTAGGCGCCGTAGAGCAGGTTCAGCACCGGCGCGATCACCGCGGCCCCCACCACGCAGCCGGCCAGCAGCGCCACCTGCTGCCGCCACGGGGTGGCGCCGACCAGCTGCCCGGTCTTGAGGTCCTGGAGGTTGTCGTTGGAGATGGTCGCCGACGCCAGCACGGCGGAGGTCACGAACAGCACGCTGCCGATCGCCAGGCGACGCCCGTTGGCGTCGAAGGCGCCGGGCAGCAGCCCGAGGGCGTCCAGCGTCAGCAGCAGCAGAGACACCAGAAGCACCGCGACGATGGCGATGCCGGAGATCGGGCTGGCCGAGGAGCCGACGATCCCGGCCATGTAGCCGCAGGCCGCCGCCACCAGGAACCCGAACAGGGCGCAGAACACGACGCAGACGACCGCGACGCCGAGCAGGGCGGCGGCCGGGCTGCCGGCGGCGGCCGCGTCCTGCCACAGGAAGGCGCCGAACGCCGCCAGCAGGCAGGCGAGCAGGGCGGCACCCAGCACGCCGATGACGCGCGGCGACAGGTCGCGGTCGGTCTGGGTGTCGCCGGCGCCGGCGCCGTGCTGCTGCCTGCCGGCGCGAAGGGCGACGCGCAGCCCGGCCGCGACCGGCCCGAGGAGGTTCAGCAGCGTCCACACCGCGGCGATGGCGATAGTGCCGGCGCCGATCAGCCGCACCTTGTGCGACCAGAGGCCGGTGGCGAAGGTCACGATGTCGACCCCCGCCGGGCGCGGCGTGAGCGCGGTCAGCACCGGCACCGCCACCAGCCAGCTGAGCGCCGCACCCAGCAGCATCGCCAGGCCGCCGACGATGCCCACCAGGTAGCCGGCACCGACCAGCGCCAGCGAGAAGCCGGTGGACAGGCGGAACACCGCGCTGCCGGCGCTGAAGGTGAGGCTGGCGCTGTCGCCCAGCACGCGCAGGCCCCCGCTCAGCAGGCTGAACCCGGCCGACACCGCGCTGCCGGTGACCAGCGCCCGCAGCCCGCTTTCGGCGCCGGCGCCGTGGCCGGCCTCGCCCGACCCGGCACGCAGCACCTCGGCCGCCGCGGTGCCTTCCGGATAGGGCAGGGTGCTGCCGGTCACCAGCGCGCGTCGCAGCGGGATGGTGAACAGCACCCCCAGCATGCCGCCTGCGCCGCAGATCGCCGCCACCGGCCAGAACGGGAAGCCCTGCCAGTAGCCGATCATCACCAGGCCGGGCAGCACGAAGATGATGGAGGACAGGGTGCCGGCGGCCGAGGCCTGCGTCTGCACCATGTTGTTCTCCAGGATGCCGCCGCCGAAGGCGCGAAGCGCCGCCATGGAGATCACCGCGGCCGGGATGGAGGAGGCGAAGGTCAGGCCGATCCTGAGGCCGAGATAGATGTTGGAGGCGGTGAAGACGATCGTGAGCAGGGCGCCGAGCAGCAGGCCGCGCACGGTGAGTTCACGAGGCGGCATCGGGCGGCTCCCAGGAAAAGGCCGAGGCAAGGGGCGCTGCCCCCGGGGGCCCGCCAAAGGGCATCGATCTGCCTTGCGGCTCGATCCCTCCGGCAACCCGAGTGTTGCATTATCGGCCGGGTGGCAAGTCCCGCAGCCTCGAGGCGAGGACGGCGCCGGCCAGCATCAGCAGGCTGGTGACGAGGAACACCGGGCGCATGCCGAGATGGGCCGCGACGATCCCGCCCAGGAGCGGGCCGGCGACGAAGCCGACGTACTGGGCGGAGGTGTTCAGGGACAGGATGCGTCCGGCGACCGTCAGGGGCACCGCATGGCGGATCATGCTGGTGATCGCGGGAGACAGCCCGGCCAGGGCCGCGCCCATCAGGAAGCGCAGAACCAGCAGCTGCCACGTCCGCGTCACCAGCGCCTGCGGCAG
Source organism: uncultured Acetobacteraceae bacterium (assembly GCA_937873225.1). Taxonomy (GTDB): domain Bacteria; phylum Pseudomonadota; class Alphaproteobacteria; order Acetobacterales; family Acetobacteraceae; genus Lichenicola. The sequence goes on along the minus strand of CALMVN010000119.1, from coordinate 20,099 downwards.
GAGCAGCAGCGCGCAGGCCAGCAGGCCGGCGACCACCACACGCCGGGGCCCGATCCGGTCCGCGATCCGGCCCACTGGCGGGGCGGCGAGGACGCTGCCGAGCGCCGCCGCGGCCATGATCAGGCCGGACATCACCGTGACCGGGCCGCCGCGGGGCATCAACTGCGCCACGTAGAGGGTGACGATCGGCTCGATCGACATGTTGGCGAGCGTGAGCAGGGTGCCGGTCAGCAGCATCGCCAGCACCGCGCGCCGGTCCGGAACCTCCGACCAGGCGCCCGGGCGCGGTCCGACGACGCGCTCGGGCCTCGCTTCCCGGATCAGCAGCACCGTGGCCAGGAACGCCACGAAGATCACCCCGCCCGCGAGCAGGAAGGTCCGGCGTACCCCGATCAGCGGCGGCAGCGCCCCGCCCAGCAGCGGCCCCGCCACGCCGCCTGCCATGATCCCGGAGGACAGCACCCCAAGCGCCCAGGCCGAGCGCGCCTTCGGGGTCTGCGTCGCCACCAGCAGCGTCGAGCCGGACGCGTAGCCGCCGAGCAGCCCGGTCAGCAGCCGGAGCGCCAGAAGCTGCCAGATGGTCTGCACGGTGCCGGTCAGCGCCATGCACGCCGCCATGCCGAGGCTGGCCCGCACCAGGATCGGCTTGCGCCCCCAGCGGTCCGCGACCCGGCCCCAGAACGGCGCTGCAGCACCGGAGGCGAGAAAGGTCGCGCCGAAGGTGATGCCCGACCATTGCGCGACCGCGCCCGGGTTCCGCACCCCGAGTGCCGCGACGTAGAGCGGCAGGAACGGCAGCAGCAGGGTCATCGCCAGCACGGTGGTGAAGGCGCCGAACGTGCACACGAACAGGTTGCGTCGCCAGGCCTGCTCAAGCGACGCCTCATGCGGCGGCACGCTATCCACCGAAGGAACGCTGGTTTCCCATCACGAGACTGCGCCTGGACGTGTCCGCCCCGGTGGGATCATCCTCCTGCGGCACGGGGCGCAGGACCCGAAGCGTCGAACGACGAAGGGAGCGGGCATCATGACGATCGAGGCTATCCTGAACAGCAAGGGCCGCACCGTCGTGAGCGTCCCGCCGAACGCCAGCGTGAGCGCGGTGGTGAGCACCCTGCGACAGCACGGGATCGGCGCCGTGCTGGTGCTCGATCCCGCCGCCAACCGGTTCGACATACGGGACCGGCACATCCTGGGCATCGTCAGCGAGCGCGACGTCATCCGCGCCCTGGCGGAAGCCCACAGCGCCGGCGACGTGCTTGACATGGCGGCGTCGCAGGTCATGAGCGAGGTGCGGAGCACGATCGGCCTGTCCGCGGACCTGGCCGACGCGGCCGCGATGATGACCGAGCGCCGGGTGCGGCACCTGCCGGTGCTGGAGCACGAGGTGCTGGTGGGCATGGTGAGCATCGGCGACGTGGTGAAGGCGCGCATGGTGCAGCAGGCGACCGAGGTCGAGAGCCTCAAGGCGTACGTGGGCGGCGCGCAGTGAGGCAGCGGGCCTCGGCCCGTCCGCGCGCGCCGGTCACAGCGACTCGACGAAGCTCTGGTAGGCGTCCTCGTCCATCAGCGCCTTGAAGGCCTCCGGATCGGACGGCTCCATCCGGAAGAACCAGGCCTCGTCCTCCGGGTCGCGGTTGACCAGGGAGGGGTCGTCGGCCAGCAGCTCGTTGGCTTCCAGCACCGTGCCGGACAGCGGCGCGTACACGTCGGAGGCCGCCTTCACGCTTTCCACCACGGCGCAGCTTTCGCCTTCCGCCAGCACGCGGTCGGCGATCGGCAGCTCCACGAACACGACGTCGCCCAGCGCCTCCTGGGCGTGGTCGGTGATGCCGACCGTGGCGGTGCCGTCGGCCTCGAGGCGGACCCACTCGTGGTCCTTGGTGTAGCGGATGTCGGCCATCGCTTCGAACTCCTCCTGCGGTCGTGACGCATCCAACGCCGTGTCCGGTTTTGGTTCGCGTTCCCCGGTGCGCGTGCGCGCGTTCGCGTCAGCGTCCGGGATGGGCGCGGTTGTAGTCGAGCTGCTGCGGCGAAAGCTGGAAGCCCACCTCGATCCGGTACGCCGAACCGGGCCGGTGCCGCGTGACGGGCAGGTCCAGCGCCACCGGGTCGGTCTTGACCAGCACCTTGTCGCCGTTGTCCGGGAACTGCGCGTGGGCCGCGAGACCGAGCTTGCTGACCACCGTGCCGTCCAGCGTCACGGCGAGGAAGTACGGGATGTCCAGGCTGCTGCCCGTGGCGGCCGGACCGCGGTCGATCGCCATCTGCACCTGCACCACCGTGTGCAGCGCGGTGCCGCCGGCGGCGTTGCTGCAATGCCCGGACACGCCGATGATGCTGCCGTGGCTGAGGAGGCGGCTCAGGTCGGGACGCGAGACCCGGTCCGGGCCGTAGTCGGTGTAGTCCGCGGCCTCGGCCAGCAGCCCCACCGACGCGCAGGCCGGCGCGAACGCGTCCGGGTTCTGCGGCCCGCATCCGGACAGCAGCGCCGTCGCCAGCACGGGCGCGGCGCAGGCAGACAGGGCCGGCAGCAGCATCGGCCGGGACGCACGGATCGGCTTCGACACGTTCATTCTCGACTTTCGACCGGCCGGCCCTGTAAGGCAGGACGCGGCGTTGCGGGCGTCGCCCGGGGCTTTGCGTCCGCGGCGACGGGACGCCATATAGGGCCCGACGCGGGTTTGGGGAACAGGATGCCGGACCAGATGCTTGACCAGCCGACCGTCGCCCTGCCGACGCAAGGAACGCTGCCGCAGCTCAAGCTGCTGCTGGCCGGGCCGCGCGGGTTCTGCGCCGGGGTGGACCGGGCGATCCGGGTGGTCGAGGAGGCGCTGCGACGCTACGGCGCGCCGGTGTACGTGCGCCACGAGATCGTGCACAACCGCACGGTGGTCGAGGAGCTGGAGGCCAAGGGCGCCATCTTCGTCGAGGAGCTGGACGAGGTGCCGGCCGACGGCCACGTGGTGTTCTCCGCCCACGGCGTGCCGAAGACGGTGCCGGCCGAGGCAGAGCGGCGCAACCTGCTCTACCTCGACGCCACCTGCCCGCTGGTCAGCAAGGTGCACCGCGAGGCCGAGCGCCACTTCGCCGAGGGGGGAGCCGACAGCCGGCACATCCTGATGATCGGCCATGCCGGGCATCCGGAGGTGGTCGGCACCATGGGCCAGCTGCCGCCGGGCGCGGTCACCCTGGTCAACGACGCCGAGGAAGCGCGCCGGGTGCATCCGGCCGACCCGACACGGCTCGCCTTCATCACCCAGACCACGCTGTCGGTGGACGACACCGCCGAGATCGTCGAGATCCTGCGCTCCCGCTTCCCGCTGATCGAGGGTCCGAAGCGCGAGGACATCTGCTACGCCACCACCAACCGCCAGGAGGCCGTCAAGGCGATCGCGCCCGGCTGCGATCTGGTGATCGTGATCGGCAGCCCGAACTCGTCCAACTCGCAGCGCCTGCGCGAGGTAGCGGAACGCTCGGGGGCGCCGCGCGCGCTGCTGGTGCCGCGCCTGCGCGACCTCGACTGGTCGGTGCTGGAGAACGTGCACACGCTCGGCATCACCGCCGGCGCGTCGGCGCCGGAAGCGCTGGTGCAGGAGATGGTGACGGCGCTCGGACACCGCTACCGGCTGGAGATCGAGGAGCGCACGGTGAAGCTCGAGGACGTGATCTTCAAGCTGCCCGCCCCGCTCGGCTGATCCCGGCCCGGTTTCCCCGGCCCGTACGGCGCCCCGCGCGTGGCGGTCTATACCGACGTTTCCGACGAGGCGCTGTCGACGTTTCTCGGCGAGTACGAGCTGGGCCCGCTGGTGGCGTTCCGCGGCATCGCCGAGGGGGTCGAGAACAGCAACTTCTCGCTGCGCACCGGCACCGGCGACTACATCCTGACCCTCTACGAGAAGCGGGTCGACGCCGCCGAACTGCCCTGGTTCCTCGGCCTGATGCGCCACCTGGCCACCCGCGGCGTGACCTGCCCGCAGCCGGTTCCCGGCCGCGACGGCGAGGCGCTGCGCGCGCTGGCCGGCCGGCCGGCGGCGATCACCTCGTTCCTGCCGGGGGTCTGGCCGCGCCGGGTGCGGCCGGAGCATTGCCGTCCGCTGGGCGAGGCGCTGGCGCGTCTGCATGGGGCGGGTTCCGACTACGCGCCGGTGCGTCCGAACCGGCTCGGTCCGGACGCCTGGATGCCGCTGCTGGACAGCTGCCGCTCGTCCGGTGACCGGGTGCAGCCGGGGCTGGTGGCCGAGCTCGACCGGGCGCTGGCGCACATCCTGCCGGCCTGGCCGGGAGGGCTGCCGCGTGGGCAGATCCACGCCGACCTGTTCCCGGACAACGTGTTCTTCCTGCAAGGCGGCTCGGGCGGCCCCGGCAGCCGGGCGCTGTCCGGTCTGATCGACTTCTACTTCGCCTGCACCGACCTGCTGGCCTACGACCTGGGGGTCTGCCTGAACGCCTGGTGCTTCGAGCCCGGCCCCAGGCGTCCCGACCTGGAGTGCCCCAACCTGGACTTCAACGTGACCAAGGCCCGCCTGATCCTCGACGGCTACCAGAGCGTGCGCCGGCTGGAACCGGCCGAGCGGCAGGCGCTGCCGGTGCTGGCGCAGGGGGCGGCGATCCGCTTCCTGCTGACCCGGCTGTTCGACTGGGTGAACACCCCGGACGGCGCGCTGGTGACACGCAAGGACCCGCTCGACTACCTCCACCGCCTGCGCCACCTCCTTGCCGCAACACCCGGGGCGCTCGGCCTGTGAGCGGCGAGGCGGCGGGTGCCGGACCGGCAGTGGTCGAGGTCTGGACCGACGGCGGCTGCAAGCCGAACCCGGGACCGGGCGGCTGGGCGGCGCTGCTCCGGTTCGGCAGCCACGAGCGCGAGCTGAGCGGCGGCGAGCCGGCCACCACCAACAACCGCATGGAGTTGACCGCGGCGGCAGAAGCGCTGGAAGCGCTGACCCGGCCGTGCCGGATCGCGCTGCACACCGACAGCGAGTACGTGCGCAACGGCGTCACCCGCTGGTCCACCGGCTGGGTTCGGCGCAACTGGCGCACCGCCGGCGGCGACCCGGTCGCCAACATGGACCTGTGGCGCCGTGTGCTGGAGGCGGCGAAGCGGCACCAGGTGGAGTGGCGCTGGGTCCGCGGCCATGCCGGGAACGTGGACAACGAGCGGGTGGACCGGCTGGCGACGGCAGCGCGGGTGGCGGTCGAGAACGACTCGACTTGACCCAATGCAGTCCTCGTCCGACCTCCTCCTGCCGATGCCGGATCGACTTGGGTCGTCGTGATCTACGCCAAGCGATATGTGAGTGCTGATGACGTCCAAGGCGGTCTCAATTGAGGCATCACGATAGCCAGCTTGTCCCATGTTCCGGGGATGGTTCATCCAGATCACCGGCAGGGGCGCCAGCTTCCAGGCTACCCGGTCCTCCTGCGGAACGTCGTTAGTCCAGCCGCTGTCGCCGAAAACTGGAAGCAAGATTTCCTTGCTGGCAAAGTCTCAGGTCATCACCACGATGGCCAAGGGACGCATGGCTGTCATTTCGCGGCGGAGCTGCTCGACACAGAGTTCGGCCTGCGCCTTCCAGGAAGCTGGGCCTGGATTGCGGTCGGGATGGCCGACCTTCACAAGGTTGCTCCAGCCGATGACGTCGCGGAGTTTCTCGGAAAGATCCGGTCTACCAACCTTGATGGCAACGCGCGTCACAATCCTGCGGACGGCCTGCTAGAAGCCGCTCCGGGAAAATGGAGACGCTACGATCTCGGCGGCGCGGTTCCAGGCAGCATCGTAATCCTCAAGGTCTTCCTCGCTCCAACCTCTCCTCGCCTGCCCGACGAAGAGCAGCCGCAAGGAGAACTCGTCGGCGGAGCTACCGGGACGAAGACCTGGGCAGCATCCCCGTCAGCCTGAACCAGGACGTCATGGAGGTCTTCGAAACGTCGGTGCATCTCTTTGGTCATGAAAGGTTGCATGGATCTCAAGCCTGCTTCTTCGTGTCTTGTCGATCTCGACGACGCGTCATCAAATGGCAACTTGCTGGTCATAGATCTATCGAGAAGGCGCCGGTCGGAGGTGAGCCGGGACGGGCGAGAACCAGCTCGGCAGGCTCGAACGAAGACGTAGAGCGCCTCCACCTGTCCGGGATACGGAACAACGGCCTGTGCCGTGCTTTCTGGTCAACGGCCCTGCAGGCGTGGAACCGCCGCGGGGACGCCAGCCCGGGAGACTCCGCTTGAGCAGATCCACCGTCCTCGCCCGGCTGGCCTTGCGCCACCGCGTCCCGCTCGCATCCGGAGCGGCGGCGGGAACCCTGCTGGCGGCCGGGATCGTGCGGGCGTCGGCCCGCTGCACCTTCGAGCACGGCGGCATGACGCTCCGGGTTCGGCGCGGTCTGGTGCACGTCGCGGCACTCGACCACGACGTGATCCGGGTGCGCGCGTCCGCCACCGGTGTCCTGCCGGAGGACGCGTCCTGGTCGATGCTGCCGGAGGCGCGCACCGCGCGGGTGCCGGTGGTGCCGGTGCGTCGCGGGCGGGTGGTCGGCTTCGACACCGCCTCGCTGCGCGTGCGGGTCGACCGGCGCTGCGGCGCGGTGACGATCCGCACCGTCGACGGGCGCGTCGTCTCGTCCGACGTGCCCGGCACCGGGCCCGTGTTCACCGGAGACGGCTTCACCCTGCACAAGCATCTCTACGCGGACGAGCACGTGTTCGGCCTGGGCGACCGGGCCGGGCCGATCGACCGGCGCGGCGGCAGCTTCACCCTGTGGAACACCGACGCCTACGGCTTCGAGGCCGGCAGCGACCCGCTCTACAAGGCGATCCCGTTCCTCCTCGGCCTGCGACGCGGCGCCGCCCACGGGCTGCTGCTGAACAACACCTGGCGCACCAGCTTCGACGTGGGGCACACGCAGCCGAACGAACTTCGCGTCAGTGCCGCCGGCGGCCCGCTCGACTACGTCGTGCTGAACGGGCCCGGCCCGAAGGACGTGCTGCGCCGCTACGCCGCCCTCACCGGGCACGCGCCGCTGCCGCCGGCCTGGGCGTTCGGCTACCAGCAGTCGCGCTACAGCTACATGAGCGCCGACGCGCTGCGCACCGTGGCTGCGACCTTTCGACGCAAGCGCATCCCGGCCGACGTGCTCTGGCTCGACATCGACTACCAGGACCGCAACAGGCCCTTCACCGTCAATCCCGACAGCTTTCCCGACCTCTCCGGCCTGCTGGCCGAGCTGCGCGGGCAGCAGTTCCACGCCGTGCTGATCGCCGACATGCACGTGCCGGTGCAGCCGGACGGCACCTACGCGCCCTACGACGGCGGCCGCACCGGCGGCCACTTCCTGCACAACGGGGACGGCAGCCTCTATGTCGGCCCGGTCTGGCCGGGCCCGTGCGTGTTTCCCGACTTCACCCGCGCCGGCGCCCGCGCCTGGTGGGGCGGGCTGCACCGGGCGTTCTGCGACGCCGGCGCCGCCGGGTTCTGGAACGACATGAACGAGCCCTCGGTGTTCGACACCCCCGCCCGGACCATCCCGCTCGACGTCGAAAGCCGGATCGACGAGCCCGGCTTCGCGCCGCGCGTGGCGACGCAGGCCGAGATCCACAACGTGTACGGCATGCTCAACGTCCGCGCGACGCATGACGGGCTGCTCGCGCTGCGCCCCGACCAGCGCCCGTTCGTGATGACCCGCGCCGCGTACGCCGGCACCCAGCGCTACGCCGTCACCTGGACCGGCGACAACTCCTCGACCTGGGCCCACCTGCGCCTGAGCACGCCGATGCTGCTCGGCCTCGGCCTGTCCGGGATGCCGTTCTGCGGCGTCGACCTCGGCGGCTTCGTCGGCACCCCGTCGCCGGAACTGCTGACGCGCTGGCTGCAGCTCGGCATGTTCAACCCGCTCAGCCGCGACCACACCGACAAGAACACGCCGCCGCAGGAGCCGTGGGTGCACGGCCGCAGGCACGAGGCGATCCGCAGGGACGCGATCGAGGCGCGCTACCGGCTGCTGCCCTATGTCTACACGGTGGCGGAGCAGGCCGCCCGCGAGGGGATCCCGATGATGCGGCCGATGTTCCTGGAGTTCCCCGAGGCCGGCGGACGCTGGACGCTGGACCACGCGGCGCCGACCCAGTTCATGTGGGGTCCGGACCTGCTGGTGGCGCCGCCGCCGCACGGCGAGCAGTTGTCGCCCTACCCGGTGCTGCTGCCGCCGGGCGACTGGTACGACTACTGGACCGGCCTGCGCGTGACCGGGGCGTCCGGCGCGGTGCTCACCGTCGAGGGCCGGGCGCGGCCGCGCACCGACGCCGACGGGCCGGGTTCCGGCCTGCGGCTGCTGCCGGTCACGCCGGTGCCGGAGCTGCTGGCGGTGTTCGTGCGCGCCGGCGCGATCATCCCGCGCCAGCCTCTGGTCCAGGACACCGGACAGGTGCCGGACGGCCCGCTGCAGCTGCACGTGTACCCCGGCCCGGACTGCCGCGGCGCGCTGTATGCGGATGACGGCACCTCCTTCGCCTACCGCAGCGGCGGCTTCCTGCGCCTCGCCTACCGGGGCGAGACCACCGCAGGCGGGACCGTGCTGCGCGAGGCCGACCGGTCCGGCTCGTTCCGCCCATGGTGGCGCGAGGTCGAGATCGTCCTGCACGAGGCCGATCCGGCCGACGCCGTCCTGCACGAGGCCGACCCGGCCGACGCCGTCCCGGGCTGGCAGGTCGATCCGCCTGGCCGCACCGCGACGATCGTGGCGACGCAGGCGCAGCTCGCCGAGGGGATCCGGCTGCCCCGCACCGCCGCCACGGCGGCCTGAGCGGATGTACCGCAAGGATCTCGGCGACGGCCTGACCGTGTCGGGCCAGCTCGGCCCGGACGACTTCGAGGCGCTCGCCCGGCACGGCGTCAGGCTGGTGATCAACAACCGTCCGGACGGGGAGGCGCCGGGACAGCTGCCCGCGGCCGCTGCCGCCCGCGCGGCCGCCGCTGCCGGGCTCGCCTACCGTCACATCCCGGTGACCTTCGCGACCCTGGATGCCGGGCCCATCGACCGGTTCGCCGAGGCGGTGGCGGAGGCCGGCGGGCCGGTGCACGCCCATTGCGCGTCGGGCGCCCGATCGGCCAGCCTGTGGGCGCTGGGCCGGATCAGGCGCGGGACGATGACGCGGGAGGAGGCGTGCCGCTGGGCCGAGGCGCATCAGCTCGACCTGCGCGCTGCCCTGGCCTGGCTCGACCGGCAGCCCGGCTGAGCGCGCCGGTCGCGACGCGCGGCCGCCGACGGTGCCGGTTGCCATGACGCTGGACCAGCTGCGCGTGTTCGTGGCGGTGGCCGAGCGGCAGCACGTGACCCGGGCCGCCCGGGCGCTCAACCTGGCCCAGTCGGCGGTCAGCCACGCGATCGCCGCGCTGGAGGACGCCCTCGGGGTCCGGCTGTTCAACCGGGTCGGGCGCGGCATCGAGCTGACCGAGGCCGGCCACCTGTTCCTGGCGGAGGCGCGTGCGGTGCTGGCACGGGCCGAGGCGGCGCGGCTCCGGCTGTCGGAGCTGGCCGGGCTGGAGCGCGGCGTGCTGCTGGTGGCGGCCAGCCAGACCATCGCCGGCTACTGGCTGCCCGGCCGGCTGATGGCGTTCCGCGCCCGCCACCCGCGGATCGAGATCCGCCTGTCGATCGGCAACACCGTGGAGGTGCTGCGCCAGGTGCACGAGGGCGGCGCCGAGATCGGCCTGGTCGAGGGCGCCGCCTGCGATCCGGCGCTGCGCTCGGTGGTGGTGGCGCAGGACCGGCTGGTCCTGGTGGTGTCGCGCGACCATCCCTGGGCGGGACGGACGGCGCTGCGTCCGGAGGAGCTGACCGAGGTCGACTGGATCCTGCGCGAGCCCGGCTCCGGCACGCGGTCTGAGTTCGAGGCCGCCGCCGGCCGCCTCGGCGTGGCGCCGCACGCCCTGCGGGTGGTCCTGGAGCTGCCCTCGAACGAGGCGGTGCGGGCGGCGGTGGAGGCCGGACCGGCTGCGACCGTGATCCCCGCCTCGGTGGCGGCGCCCGGCCAGGAGGCCGGGCTGCTGCACCGGGTGCCGCTCGACCTGCCGCAGCGCGGCTTCCGGCTGGTGCGCCACCGCGAACGCTACCTCAGCCGCAGTGCAGGCGCCTTCCTGTCGCTGCTCGGCGTGTCCTGAGCGGTGCCGCTACTTCGCCGCGGTCCGGCCCGGCTTGCCGACCAGCTCGTCGGCGAGCCAGTCGAGCCGGTAGACGTGGCGCAGCGCCGCGACCATGGACGCGGTGTCGACCCCCACGGTGCGGTTCTGCGACGGGTCGTAGATGAAGTCGCCGGCGATCGAGGCCTGGTTGCCGTCGAAGGCGACGCCGATCACGTGCGCGTCCCGGTCGATCATCGGGCTGCCGGAGTTGCCGCCGGTGATGTCGTTGGTGCTGACGAAGTCGAAATGGGTGGCGGGGTCGAGCTGCGGCTTCGCGTCGAGCCAGGCCTTGGTCAGCTTGAAGGGTTCCGCCCCGGTGGCGCGGTCGTAGAGGCCGGCGAACTCGGTGAAGGGCGGGATCGTGCGGCCGTTCTGCGTCCAGCCGTCGACCTTGCCGTACGACAGGCGCTCGGTGAAGGTCGCATCCGGATACAGCGCGTTGCCTTCGCGGGCGAAGCGCGCCTTGGCGATCAGCTCGGTCTGCTGGCGCTGCGGCGCCTCGACCTGGTCCTGCCACTGCTTCAGCACCGCGCGCGAGGCGGGGTCGACCGCGACGGCGAAGCGGATCATCGGGTCGGTCGAGGCGGAAACCGCGTTCTGCCCGCCGTCCCAGAGGCGATGGCGGACGGACAGGTCGGCCAGCCCGGTTCCCGATACCAGGCGCTGCGCCAGCTCGTCCGGCGAGGCCCGGCCCAGCACCAGATGGACCGCCTGGTCGTCGGCGCCCAGCACCTGGCGCAGCTTGGTCAGCGAGAAGGCGAGCTCGGTGCGCTCCAGGTCGGGATAGATCGGGCGCGAGGAGAACAGCTGCGCCTCGAGCGCCGGCAGGTTGGCGTCGCGGAAGGCGGGCAGGCGGTCGGCATCCGGCTTGGTCCGTTCCGCAGCCGCGCGGACCAGGATGCGGGCGATGGCGAAGGTGTCGGAGCCGAAGCCGAGCGCACGCCGCTGCCCTTCCAGCATCGCGTAGCGCGGGTACAGCGCCCGCTCGGGCGGCAGAGTCGCCGCGATGGCGGCGAACGGGTCGCCGTAGGCCTGCCTGCGGGACGGATCGGCATCGATCCAGTCCAGCAGCGACCGGTCGTCCGCCCGCTTCCTCGCGATCAGGGCGGGATCGCCGAACGCCTGGAGCCAGCCGGTGAACACCTTGAGCGAGTTCTCGGTGAAGAACACCGTGTTCTCGGCCTCCTTCGCGCGCTGCGGCGTTTCGGAGGCGAACTGCGACATCGCGCCGTCGAAGCTCTCGTAGTACCCGTAGATCAGCGGCAGCTCGACGTCGTGCAGGAACTCGAGCTGGTCGGCGGTCTCGTTGCGCGAGGTGCTGCCGGGATTGCCGGAGGTGAACACCATCTCGCCCGCCTTGGGGCCGGCCGGATCGAACGGGAAGTAGTCGGTGTGCGCCGGCTTGTTGTCCACGTAGGCGCGCACGAACGACACGTCGAGGTCGTAGCGCGGGTAGTTGAAGTTGTCGGGATCGCCTCCGAAGTTGGCGATCGCGTTGTCGGGCGAGAAGGCGAGGCGGACGTCGTCGTATCGCCGGTACTTGTACAGGTCGTAGCGGCCGCCGTGATACAGCGCGATCACGTCGCAGCGCGTGGTCTTCGGGTCGCCGGAGCCGCACTCCTTCTCGATCGCGCTTTCCGCCGCGTGCTCGGCCGCGATGAAGTCCGCGCCCGACTTGCTCCTGGTGGCGTCGTCGATCCGCGACGTGACGTCGGTGATCTGCTGCAGCTGGTCGAGCTCCATGCCGGGGCAGTGCGGCTCGGCGCCGGCACGCGGTGCCGCGAAGCCGTCGCGGACGTAGTTCTGGTGGCCCGTCTGCAGGTCGCCGAGACAGCTGGCGACGCAATGATGGTTGGTCATCACCAGGCCGTCCGGGGACACGAACGAGGCCGAGCATCCGGAGGCCATGCGCAGCGAGGCGTGCATCACGCGGTCGATCCACTGCCCGTCCGGCGTGAAGCCGTAGGCCTGCTGCATCGCCTGCTTGGGCAGGTTGTCGAGCGTCCACATGCCCTCGTCGGCGCGTGCCGCGCCGGTCAGCCCGGACGCGGCAAGAAGCAGGGCAGCCAGTCCAGGCCGTGTCATCGACTTCATCGTGTGACCGCGCGATCCTGCCCGTTGCGGCGCCCACATGCCCAGGATCACGCCGCTTGTCGAGCGGATTCGCCTCCCGCGGCCGCAGCCGGGCGGCCGGAACCGCCCAGCGACGCCGACGCCGCTGCCGTTGCGGCTTTCGCAGATCCGGTGCGGCAGGTTGATGACGTCGAGGCAAGGCCGGCCGCCTGCGGCGCGGCCACGGGGACGCCCCGCATCCCGGCCGGGGCGACGACGTCGTCGCCCGGCAGCGCCCGGCCGCCGGGCCCGGTTCCGTCGGCGCGGCGGCCGCCGGTCAGGGTCGCCGGCGGCCGCGCCGGATCGCCGGTCCGGTCGGACGCGGCATCGGCCGCATTCCCGGAGCCGGCCCGAGCCCGGTCGCGAGGCAGCCGGCCGCCGCGTCGGCGCGCAGGACGGTGGCGCCTGCCGCCTCGTGCGGCAACGGCAGGCCATGCCGTGCCCGATAGGCGGCGGCAAACATCTGCCGCTCCAGCCGCTCGCAATGGTCGAGGTAGCGCAGCATCGCGCGCTCGGCGTGCGCGGGCTTGCGGTGCAGATGCCGGAAGTGTCGCCACAGCTTCGCGGCGTTGACCGTCCACGGCTCGTAGGCGTGCTCGCTGAGGCGCACCCGGATCGGCGGCGGCAAGGCGTCGAACGCCGCCCAGTCGTCGCCCGCGAAACGCCGCCAGACCCGGTGCCGCACGGTTCCGTCGTTGCCGGCATCGTTCCGCGTCATGCGGCGTCGCCCCAGCGCGGGAACGGGTCGGGCAGCCTGCGCCATCGGCGTGGACCGGCCGCCACCTCCGCATCGCTCAGCAGGCACGCCTCGAGCCGGCCGCGCAGGGCGGGCTCGTCCAGGGCGATGCCGATGAACACCAGCTCCTGGCGGCGGTCGCCGTGCTCGCCATGCCAAAGGCGGCCGACCTGCTCGCGCCATTGCGGGTCGGCGGGCCAGCGCGCCTCGGGCACGGCGGCATACCAGTGCCCGGCCGCCTCGTGGCGGCCGATGCTGCCGGCGATCTGCCAGGAGCCGGCCCGGTCCATCCGGGTGGCGAGCCAGAAACAGCCCTTGGCACGGATCACGCCCGGCAGGTCGCCGTGCAGCAGCGCGTGCAGGCGGGCGGGATGGAACGGGCGGCGGGCTCGGAACACGAAGGAGGTAATGCCGAACTCCCGGCTTTCCGGGATGTGGGCGCCGGACAGCGCCCGGTGCCAGCCGGCGGCGTTCTGCGCACGGGCGAAGTCGAACAGGCCGGTGCCGAGCACGGTGTCCGGGGCGACGCGGCCGTCCTGCGCCGGGACGATCCGGGCGTCGGGGTTGAAGGTGGCGAGAATGGCGGACAGGCGAAGCAGCTCCGCCGGCGAAACCGGATCGGCCTTGCTGAGCACCAGGACGTCGGCGAACTCGACCTGTTCGACCAGGAGGTCGACCAGCATGCGGTCGTCGCCGGCGCCCGCGGTCTCGCCACGGCGCGCGAGGCTGTCGCTGAAGGAATAATCGCGCAGGAAGGCCTGGGCGTCGACAACGGTGACCATGGTGTCGAGCCGGGCCACGTCGCCGAGCGAGGCGCCATGCCCGTCGCGGACGTCGAAGCTGGCGGCGACCGGCATCGGCTCGCTGATGCCGGTGCTCTCGATCAGCAGCGCGTCGAACCGGTTCTCGCCCGCGAGACGCGCCACCTCCTGCATCAGGTCCTCGCGCAGCGTGCAGCAGATGCAGCCGTTGCTCATCTCGACCAGCTTCTCCTCGGTGCGGGACAGGCCGGCCGCAGCGTCCACCAGCGAGGCGTCGACGTTCACCTCGCTCATGTCGTTGACGATCACGGCCACGCGCCGTCCCTCGCGGTTGGCGAGCACGTGGTTGAGCAGCGTGGTCTTGCCGGCGCCGAGAAAGTCGGACAGCACGGTGACGGGAAGGCGGCGGTCGGGAACGGACGGCGCGACCACGGTCATGCGGCGCTCCTGGATGGGGTGTCGGGCAAGGTCAGGATTCCCGGGACGGCTTGATCGTCAGGACCGGGCATTCGTCGGGGGCGGCGTCGGCATCGAGGCGGATGGCACCGTGACACGGCGCCGGACCACGGCCGCCCTTGAGGACGGCGACGGCGAACAGGTCGACTGCACCGCCCGGCGCGCTCCGCCCGTTCCCGCACGCATGACCCCAGCCTCGCGCGTCGCCGCCGTAGCGGCAGGACAGCTGGAGGCCGTCCGGGGAGCCGCCGGCGACGGCCGGGAAGCCGAAGCTGGCCAGCAGGCGCGGCGACGCCGCGAGCACGGACGGCAGGCCCGCCAGCCACGTCACGTCCTGGTCCAGCCAGGCGGGAAGGCCCGGGGAGCGCTGCGCGGAAAGGGTGCGGGCGACCTCGCCCGGCGCCGCGTCGGCGTGAACCACGCCGGCCCCGCTGCGGCGCAGCGTGTCCATGTCGCGGAGCCAGGATCCGCCCGGTTCCCTCGCCCACACGGCGAGGCCGATGTCGGGCCGGACGACGTCCAGCAACACCACGGGATGCGCCGCGGAGACGGCGCGCGGAGACGCGCCGGCCGCCGCCTCGGAAATCCCTTCATGTGCAGGAACGTCGTCATGCCACCCGTCGTCCGGACCCACAATCGTTACAGTATAACGTACTATACAGTCAACGGCGGTGAACCCGCTGCGAGGACACAGGCTCCGCGACGGTCCGGCGGCCGGACCTGCGACGTGACGGCGCCGAAGGCCTCCGGGGTCGCACTGGCGCCGCCCTCGACAACCGGTGCGACAGGATCATCGCGGAGTCAGGAGCAGCGCCCGATGCAGGCACGGCTTCGAGGATTCGGGCGGCCATGGGATCGTGCCGCGCGCGATGAAGTTCAGGGTCCTCTGCTTCCTCCGCGATCGCGATCGCGACCGCACCGTTCCCGCCTTTTCCGTTTCGCCGCGAGCCCGGTTCCGTTCGGAACCGGGCGGAACGCCTCGCTCGACCGCTGCGGGGCTGACCGTCGGATCATGTCGCTGTTGCGGCGCCATCGCCCGGGCGGCTGCCCGGCCCGCCTCGGGTGTCGTCGCTGCCAGGACCGGTTCAAGCGGCCTCGCGGCGCGCTGCCTGCTCCCGCCGGCCGGCCGCTTGACGGCTGGCGGAGTGTCGGCTCCTGCGGTAGTTGTCGACCGGTCGGCGCGCGGCGTCCCGCCTCGTGAGGCTGTGCCCCGCGCCGGTCCCGCGCCATGGACTGCCGATGAACCGCCGAGCGGAAGAGGGTACGATGGAGCAGGCATTGCTGGGAAAGGTCGCGGCGGTCACCGGTGCCGCTTCGGGCATAGGTCTCGAATGCGCGAAGGCCTTTCTTGCCGCCGGCGCCAGCGTCGTGCTCATCGATCGCGCCGAGAAGACCGTGCAGGACCTCTGCTCGGAGCTGGGTTCCCGTGCGATCCCCCTGGTGATCAACCTGACCGATCCGGCGAGCGTCACCGGCATGACGGCGCAGATCCTGCAGAAGACCGGCCATCTCGACATCTTCCACGCCAATGCCGGATCCTACGTGGGCGGGGAGGTCGTCGACGGCGATCCCGACGCCTGGGACCGCATGCTGAACCTGAACGTCAACGCGGTGTTCCGGTCCATCCATGCCGTGCTGCCGCACATGGTCGAGCGGAAGACCGGCGACATCATCGTGACCAGCTCGGTCGCCGGGCTCACCCCGGTGGTCTGGGAGCCGATCTACACCGCGTCGAAGCACGCGGTGCAGGCGTTCGTCCACACGCTCAGGCGGCAGGTCATGAAGCACGGCATCCGCGTCGGCGAGGTCGCGCCCGGCCCGGTCGTGACCGCGCTGCTGAGCGACTGGCCGAAAAAGAAGCTCGACGACGCGTTGGCGGACGGGAGCCTGATGGAGCCGAAGGAGGTGGCGGCGGCCGTGCTGTTCATGCTCACCCGGCCGAGAAACGTCACGATCCGCGACATCGTCATCCTGCCGCAAAGCCTCGACCTGTAGGCACGAACATCAGGATCTCCCAATGGCAGATGCCCGACTGCGTCACGACGCAGTCGGGCATCCGGTTCGTTCCTGCAGCGGACAAGGGGTTCAAGCCGACCGACGGGAGATCGCACGCGTCCGGCCCGACCCTCCGAATTGCTCCCACGTCCTGCTCGCGCCTTCTGCACGCAGCCCTTCCCGTCGTTCCAGCGCGTGCGCCGCGGCGATCCGTTTCATGGCCGCGCTGGCCTCGTTTTCCGCTCGATCGTCCAGCAGCGTCCGAGCAGGCCGTCCCGGATCTCGTCGATGGTCCTCATCTGCTCGACGCAGATGTCGTGCCGTCTGCCTCGCGGCGCTTCGGCCAGGACACGGCGCCATCCGGCCTTCCTGATCGCCAGCCATTCAAGGGCGCCGTCACGCAGTGCCTGGTCGTCTTCCTTCATCGTCCTGCGTCTCTCCCGCCTGTTGGGGCCGAGGCACCGGGTCCAGACCCGGAACAGTTCCGGAAGCGTCGGCTCAAGCGCGGCACCCCGATGCGGGCCATGAACGTCCCGTCGGATGGCCGGGCATCCCCGGGAACGACACCATGGCTGCCCGCCTTCCGCCGGGCGACGCCGCCCACCGTGCACCGCGCATCGCGCATCGTGAGCGGTCGTTCCACCGCAGCGGGCGGCTCCGGGAACACCTGGTTCAGAACCGCTCGGCGATCCCGACCAGGATCGTGCGTCGCAGGCCGTACTGCGGCGCGCCGACGCCGACGCCGGTGCCGTCGCGTATCTCGTAGATCCGGTCCAGCAGGTTGATCACGTCGAGGCGGAGCTGGGTGCTTCGCAAGGGGCCCGTCTTGAAGGTCTGCACGGCGGCCAGGTTGACGGTGGCGTAGCCCGGCAGCGCCCGGCCGTTCGGGATCGTGCCGTCGGCGCGCAGGCCGCTGCCGACGATGAGGTCGGCGGACAGCCGTGCCGGATGGCCCGTCTTCTGGAACAGCGTGTAGGCTGCCCCTCCGGAGCCGGTATAGGTCTGGTTGTGGTCCAGGTAGATGAAGTGCTGCGAGATGTAGGACAGGTCTGCGGCCGAGAAGTTGAACTGCGCCGAGACGATGTCCTTGCCGACCGCGCGTGAGCGGGCGACGTTGGCATACAGCGAGAGCGGCCCGCGGTCGTAGGTGGCGCTGAGCTCGTAGCCCTGGTCCTCGCCATGGGCGTAGTTGAAGGCGGACAGGATGATCGGTGCGCCGAACTGTCCCTCGTCGATCAGGTTCTGCGCCTCCTTGTAGTAGGCGTCGAAGCTGACCTGCAGGCCGGGCAGGAGGACCTGGCTGATCCCGGCGTCGTAGTAGTTGTCGCGCTCCGCCTTGACGACGCTGTCCTGCGTCACCTCGGCCGCCCCGGAGGTTCCGTTGAACAGGTCGATGTCCCGGCCGCCGACCAGCTCGAACGGCGGCGGAACGAAGTAGCGCGAGTAGCCGGCGTGCAGCGTGGTGCTCCGCGTCGGCTGCCACACCACGTTGACCCGCGGGCTGAACTGGTTCTCGTGCGTGTACTCGTCGACCACGTCGAAGCGGGCGCCGTAGTTCAGGGTGACGCGCGGCAGGACGTGCCACTCGTCCTGCAGGTAGACGCCGTAGAGGCCGCCGGTCTTGCCCTGGCCGTCCTGGATAGTGAACGGTGTGGTCGAGGTCGCGGCGCCGGCGCTGCCGTCCGGCTGGATCGCCGAGGCGAGGCCGGCGCCGTTGGTGTCGTCAGTGTCGCCGCCTGCGGCCGGGAGCACCTGCGAGGTGGTGCTGGAGACCAGCCGCTCGCCGATGATCTGGTATCCGGCGCGGACCGTGTGGGTGTCGCTCACGTGCCAGCTGGCGTCGGTCTGTGTCCCCGTGGACAGCACCGACCGGGCGGCGGTCTGCCCCACGCCGTCGAACAGCAGGTCGCCGAGCGGATCGGGCGTGTAGTACAGGCTGCTGTAGCGGGTGAACGCCGAGGTCACCACGTCGACCGTGCCGACCTCCTTCTGCAGCGACAGGATGCCGAAATCGGTGATCTCGCGCTGGTGCTCGGTCAGGTCGCTGCTGTTGTAGGTGCTGATGCCATTCACCGACAGCCCGAGCGACGGCGTCTGGCCCGGGTTGTTCGGCAGCTCGAAGAACTCGTTGGAGGCGCCGGCCAGCAGGCTGACCCGGGTGTCGGCATCCACGGTCCAGGCGATGTGGGCGATGCCGTGGGTCTGGTTGCTCAGGTCGTGGATCGGGTTGAGCGTGTTGGTCGGGTTCTCGATGCCGACGCGGTCATGGAGAAAGTCGCCGGTGACGAAGTAGTCCACGTTGCCGGTGTGGCCGCCATAGGAGAACGAGGGCTGGAAATAGTCGCGCTCGCCGCCATAGATCGAGATCTCACCCCCGGGATCGGTGATGCCGCTCTTGGTGGTGATGTCGATGACCCCGGCGGTGTCGAAGCCGTACTCGGCCGGCAGCGCCCCGGTGATCAGCGACAGCGAGTGCGCGAACCGCGTTTCCAGCGCCTGGCCGAACACGGACAGGCCCTCGGGGAGCTGCACCCCGTCGAGCCGGAACTGCACCTCGTTGTGGTCGCCGCGCACGTGGATCTGGCCGAACGAATCCTGCGCCACGCCCGGCGCCTGCAGCAGCACCTGGTTGAGCGGGGTGTTGTCGCCCTGTGGCAGCGTTTCCAGGCTGCCACGGCTGAAATGATATACCGTTGCACCCAGATCCGGTTCAAGAGCGCTTCGGGCGCGGTCGAGCCGGACGACGACCTGCTCGATGCCGGAGGTGGCGTCGACCCGGTCCGTTGCGGCAGCGCCGGCCGCGTTGCCGTCCGGTGAGGACGTGGTCGCACCGGCTCCGGATGCCGGCGCGCCGACGCTTGCGGACGGTCCGGCGCCGGCGGTCTGGGCGGTGGCGGTCTGGGCGGTGGCGGTCTGAGCGGTGGCGGTCTGAGCGGTGGCGGTCTGGGCGGTGGCGACCGGACCCGCGACGAAAACGGCCGGAACCAGCAGCGTCGTGACCAGGACCGTGCGCCATCGTTCCATCGGGAGATCCTTCCGGGCCGGTTCCCGAGGGACACAGGCCGAAACGTTACAACAGTTAGAAACGTTATAAGATAGCACGCGCCGGCCATTGTCCACTGCCGTTCCGGATCTTCCGGCGCAGGATCGACCTTCAGAACGGTTCGACATCCGACCGTTGCGATAACGCCCTGCCTTCGCGCCTGGCCGTCCACGCCGGCGGCAGGCTCGACAGCGAAGCCGCCTCGTCCGCTCGAACCAGCGACGTCGCCGGACGCCAGCCGGTCTGCGTTCCAGGGGCGGCGATGCGGCCCGCTCGGCGCACGGCCTGGCGACCCGCGGGGCCGGTCGTTCCGGCCTTCGACGGCTCAGGCCGCCTGGACCTCGCGCACGAAGCCCTGCACCTCGTTTGTGAGGCGCTCGGCCTGTCTCGACAGGTCGGTGGCTGCCCCGAGGACCTGGCGCGCCGCCGCCCCGGCGTCGTTCGCCGCCTCGCTCACGCTCGTGATGTTGACCGTGACCTCCTGGGCGCTGGCTGCGGTCTGCTGCACGTTGCGTGCGATCTCCGCCGTTGCCGCCCCCTGCTGCTCCACCGCCAGGGCGATCGAGCCCGAGATCCCGCTCACCTCCTCCACGCGCGCGGCGATGCGCTGGATCGCCGCCACCGCCTCCGCCGTGGCCTCCTGGATCTGGCTGATCTGGCCGCCGATCTCCGCCGTCGCCCGTGCCGTCTGCTGCGCCAGGCTCTTCACCTCGGAGGCCACCACCGCGAAGCCCTTGCCGGCCTCGCCGGCGCGTGCCGCCTCGATGGTCGCGTTCAGCGCCAGCAGGTTGGTCTGCCCGGCGATGCCGCTGATCAGCC
>CALMVN010000118.1 GCA_937873225.1 uncultured Acetobacteraceae bacterium | reverse complement strand
GGCCTATCGAGCTGATCATGATGTGGACCAGGATGCCCGCATGAACCGCCGCTTCCTACTTCCGCGTGCCCTGCTCGTCCTGCTGATGCCAGGCGCCGCGACCGCGTTGGACGCCGGCTGCAGGCAGTTCTTCCCCGACGACCAGCTGCCGGCGCTGACCAACCCGAAGCTCGGCCAGCGGACGACGCTGCTGCGCAGCGACGCCTATGCGTCCCTTGCCTCCGCCGTAACCTATGGGGCGCTCTGGTCGGCCGAGGATCCGACCTCAGCCTCGCTGGAGGCGACGCGGCATGTCCGGCGCGAGGGCGGGTTCCATGCTGACGACCGGCTTTCGCCGCCTGACCAGGCGCAGCTCGCCGACTACCGCCGCAGCGGCTACGACCGCGGCCACATGACGCCGTCCGGCGACATGCCGGACGAGCAGGCGCAGCAGCAGACCTTCTCGCTGGCCAACATGGTGCCGCAGACCGCCCAGCTGAACCGCGGCATCTGGGAGGGCGTGGAGAGCGCGGTGCGGCGTCTGGCGGAGCGGGAGGGCGAGCTCTACGTCGTCACCGGCCCAGCCCTCCGCGGTCAGCAGCTGTCCACAATCGGGTCGGACGGCGTGCTGGTACCGACCTTGACCTGGAAGGCGGTCTATGACCCGCGGGCAGCCGGCACCGGCGTCTACGTTTGCAGGAACAGCCACCAGCCGACCTGCGACACCGTCCCGGTCGCTACGCTGATCCGCGAGGTCGGCATCGACCCGTTCCCCGCCCTGCCCGCGAGGCTGAAGCAGCAGACGATGGCCCTGCCGCCGCCGGAGGAAAGTCCCTGTGGTCACAGCGGTCGCGAACGCCGCCACCACAAGGACCGCAGCCTGCTCGGACAGCTGCTAGGCGACTAGGAGAGCACGATGACCAAGTTTACCCTCTTCGCCGACGACGTGGCGTCCATGTCGATCGCCAGACTGACGATCGAGAACGGCATCGACCGGATCGCGCTGTGTGGCAGCCTCGACCTGACCCGGGACCGGCAGGGCCTGGAACATGCCCGCGCCCTGAGGCGATCCTCGATCAGGCGGGACCTGCCTGAGGCGCTGCCGGCCGCCACGGCACCGAGGAGCGTCGCCAACCCGTTCAGCTGAAGGGCGTCATGTCAGACGCATCCCCACTCGATGACGCCGTTCCACCCAGCGGCCACCTCCACCACTGCTTCGTGTGTCGCGACCATGCCGCGTGCAGGTTCACGACCCGCCGTGGCACGCTCTGGACAGCATTGGGCGCCGGGAGGATGGCGAGCGCGAGCTGCACACGCTGACCATGAGCTGCTGGTCGCCGCCTGACGGCTGACGACCAGCCGTTGCACCAGTCGACGATCACCGAGGTCAGCTGTTCCGTCCTGCGGCGCCAGCGCCGGCACATGTGGTCCGGGGCCAGATCTTACAGCATCCGGCTCGTTCCACGCGGAGAATGCTTGAGGCCGCCGGGACCGGAGCAGCTTGCGGCTGCATTGCCGGTCCGAGCGCCGATCGGCTATCGCAGGCACATACCTCAAGGAGCCTCCGCCATGTCTGAGCCGCCGCCCACCGTGCTGGAGCTGGTCGCCCAGATCGTCAGCGCCCACTGTGCCAGCAGCATGGTGGAAGCCGAGGCTCTCCCGGCGCTGATCCATCAGGTGCATGCTGCCCTGACGCGGCTCGACCAGCCTGAGCCGATCTCAAAGGAGAGGCCCGAGCCGGCGGTGCCGCCGAAGAAGAGCGTCTTCCCCGACTACATCGTCTGCCTGGAGGACGGGAAGAAGCT
>CALMVN010000117.1 GCA_937873225.1 uncultured Acetobacteraceae bacterium | reverse complement strand
CCAGGGGCCCGAGCCCGAGCACCCGCCCCGCCTCCTCCAGCCGGAGCTGCGCCTGGGCGAAGGCGGCGCGCACGCTGACCAGCGCCAGCGGCAGGAACAGGATGGCGTAGGCCAGGATCAGCAGGAGCGTGCTCTGGTACAGCGGCGTCAGCAGGCGCAGCGCCAGCGTCACCAGCGCCAGCGCCACCACGATCCCCGGCACGCCCTGGCCGAGATAGGCGGTGCGCTCCAGCAGGATCGCGGTCCGGCCGGGACGGCGCACCGACAGGAAGCCGAGCGGCAGCGCCAGCAGCACCGTCAGCGCCGCCCCGCCCAGCGCCAGGACCAGCGAGCCGGTGGTCGCCTGCCAAAGCTGCGGCCACGACACTCCCACCGCCGCCGTTGCGGCCGCGTCGTGCCGGAACAGCCAGAACACGAGCGTGCCGAGCGGCACCCCCAGCGTCGTCGACACCAGTGCGCAGAAGAACAACAGCGCCGGCACGGTCGCGACCCCGAGCCGGTAGCGCGCCGGCGCCCGCCCGGCGCCGCGGTGGAGCGAGGCGCCCTGCCTGCCGCGCACCTTCAGCTCGAGCGCCAGGCAGAGCAGGCACAGCGCCACCAGCACCGTCGCCAGCAGCGACGCGTCCGGCCCGGCCAGCCCGGTGCGATACTGCGCATACAGCTCGGTGGTGAAGGTGCGGTAGCGCAGCAGCGCAAAGGCGCCGAACTCCACCAGGACGTTCAGCGCCACCAGCAGCATGCCGCCCAGCACCGCCGGGCGCAGCTGCGGCAGCACCAGCCGGAAGAAGCAGCGCCACGGCGACAGCCCGAGCACCCGGCCGGTCTCCTCCATCGCCGGGTCCATGCCGCGCAGGCTGGCTGCCACCGGAAGATACACCAGGGGCATGTAGGCGGACCCGACCACGAGCAGCGCGCCGGCGAAGTCCTGCAGGGCGTTGCTGAGCGAAACCCAGGCATAGGAGGTGATGAAGGGCGGGATCGCCAGCGGCACCGCCGCCAGCACCGCGAAGGTGCCGCGGCCGGGCAGGTCGGTGCGTTCCACCAGCCACGCGCACAGCACGCCGACCACCGCCGCCACCGCCGCCGCCGCCAGCACCAGCCCGACCGTGTCCACCAGCAGCCGGCCCACCAGGGGCCGCCACAGCAGCGCTCGCGCCTCCGCCAACGGCACCGTGCAGGCCTGCCCCACCGTGACGGCCAGCGGCAGCAGCACCAGCGCGGACACGGTTGCGGCGCACAGCAGAAGCGGCACCGGGACCGGCCGGCGCCGCGCCCTCACGGGTCGGCCCGCCGGGCCGCCTTCAGAGCAGCCCTGCTTCCCGGAGCAGCTTGGCCGAGTCCTGGTCGTCGCCCAGCGCCGACGGCGCGATCGCCGGCGGGTCGAGCTGGTCGAACGGCCTGAGCAGCGGGTTGGCCTTCACGCCGCGGGCGAGCGGGTACTCGAAGTCGACGTTCTCCTCCGCCACCGTGGTCTGCGTCGGGGTGCTGACCAGGAAGGCCAGGAAGCGCTGCGCCGCCGCCTGGTGCTTCGACGACTTGAGCACGGCGGCGCCGGACACGTTGACCAGCCCGCCCACGTCGCCGCCCGCGAAGTGGTGGATCCGGCTCACGGTGGCGTCGCCCTTCTCCTGGTGCAGCCGCGCCCAGTAGTAGTTGTTGATGATGCCCACGGGGGCGGCGCCGCGGTCCACCGCCGCCACCACCCCCTCGTCGTCGTCGAACACCTGCGCGTTGGCCTTGAGCGCGCGCAGCCAGGCCAGCGCGGTGTCGCGGTCCTTCAGCTTCGCCACCGCCTCGACCAGGGGCAGGAAGTCGGCGTCCGCCGGCGCGATCGCGAGGCGGCCCTTCCATTCCGGCCGGGCCAGGTCGAGCAGCGACTCCGGCAGCCTGTTCTCGGCGATCAGCCGGGGGTTGAACGCCAGCACGTCCTCGCGCGCCAGCACGCCCAGCCAGTTGCCGGTGGCGGCGCTGTCCCGCGCCGGAACCTCGGCCAGGGTGCTCTTCGCCACCGGCGCCAGCAGTCCCTTCTCGTCCAGCAGCACCAGCTCGGGCGAGTTCTCGGTGAAGTATACGTCGGCCGGCGAGGCGGCGCCTTCCTGCACGATCTGGCTGGCGATCTCCGGCGCCTCGCCGTAGCGGGTGCGCACGGCGATGCCGGTCTGCCGGGTGAACGCGGCCGTCAGCCCGTCGACCATCTGGCGATGCTGGGCGCTGTAGAGGGTCAGGGTCTCCGCTCCCGCCGCCAGGCCTGGCGCTGCCATTCCCAGCCCGGCGGACAGCAGGCAGCCGGACAGGATGGCGGTGGACAGCACGCGCATGGGCCGGGTCTCGATCTGGTTGCGAGCTGTTCTTAACTTCAGCGTGAGCCCCCGTCAAACCCGACCGGTGGAGGCAGCCGTTGCCAGGATGCAACGGCCACGGCAGAACCGGCACAGGGTCGGAACCTGGGGCCGCCCCTGCTGTTTCGAGGTCAACCTGGAGATGAAGAAGATGTTTTCCGCCACCTGCCGTGTACTCCTCACCGCCGGGCTGCTTGCCGGCGCCACCGCCGGTCTGTCCGCCTGCAACACCTTGAGCGGCGTCGGCGAGGATACCAGCGCCCTGGGCCACGACGTGTCGAAGGGCGCCACCGCGACCCAGCAGGCCGTGACCGGCAACACCGGCCTCGCGAACCACTGACCGATCCGGCTGGCCAGGACACCGAGGCGCCTGGCCAGCCGTTCCTGACGGAGCCCGGTCGATCCAGGGATGTTGATGGTGAGGCCCGGCAACGGAACGCCCGGCCGCCCGTTCCACGCTTCGGGGGAAACCGAAGTCCTGGAGCTACCGATGCACATCGCGGATCGAGGCAAGACCAAGCTTCCCGGCAACCACGGGCAGTTCGGCGACGGCGCCGCCACGGAGTCCTATCGCCCGCTGCGCGCCACGCAGAAGGTGAGGGTGCGGCCGGTGGTCCCGCGCTGTCCCGAAGGCACCACCCCCGCCTCCGGACCCGGCCAGAGGCGCGGTTCTCCGGGATCACAGCACGCGAGCTGAACCGGCGCCGGACCGGAGCGGACCGCTCAGCCCTGTCCCAGATGGGCGGTCTTGCTCGCCCACAGCTTTACCGCGTCCAGCATGCGCGACACGTGCCCGTCCGGATCCATCGCGCTGTAGGCAGCGAGAATGGTTCCGTCGGGCGCGATCGCGTAGGAGGTCCGGCTGGCATAGCCGCGCACCACGGGAAGCGTCGCGTCGTAGGCGCGGGCGATGCTGCCGTCGGCGTCCGCCGCCACCGGGAAGCGGCTCTGGCAGGCGCTGACGGAAAAGCGGTCCAGCTTGGCGATCCCGTCCTCCGACACGCCGAGCACCTGCGCGCCGAGCCTGTCGAACTGCGGCATCGCATCGGCGAAGTCGTGCGCTTCCACCGTGCAGCCCGCGGTGAAGGCGGCGGGATAGAAGTACACCACCACCGGCCCCTTGCGCAGCATCGCGGCCAGCGACGCGTCGAACTCCTTGCCGCCCAGCGTGGCCCGTGCCCGGAAGTCGGGAGCCCTGGCGCCCGGCGACAGCGCCGCCCGTGCGCTGCCTGCCGCCAGGACCGTCAGCAGCAGCCCGGCGACCGCGCTACGAGCGCGCATCGGGCGACACCACCATGCACTCGGACCGCCCGCCCCTCAGGCGCTCGCAGGCCTGCATCGCCTCGCCGCGGGACAGGCCGGTGAGCCGGGCGCGGTAGATCCGCGCCCCGCGTCCCTGCCGTATGCCGGCGATCTCGGCGCGGGCGTGCGACAGGTTGGGCGCGTGCGACTGCGCCGCCCCTGCGGCCTGGTTCGCCTGCGCCTGCGTGCCGAACGCGCCGACCTGCACCGACCAGTTGCGCGCCCCGCCGTGGCCGGCGTCGCGAAGCAGCGGCGCCGGCTCGGCCATCGCGGAACGGATCAGCATGAAGCGCTGGTGCCGGACCGGCGCGCGCGGGGCGGACGCCGCCAGCTGCACCGCCGGAGCTGCCGGCTCCGGAGCGGGCGCCACCACCGGCACCGACGCCTTCTGCAGGGCGGTCGGCGCAGGCGTCCAGGTCTCGACGGGGGCCGCCTCGGCAACCGCCACCGGCGGCGCCTCTGCGGGGGACGCCGCCGCGCTTCGCGAGGCCCAGGCCGCACGCACCGACTCGGTGCTGGGCGTCGGGTCGGGTGCGGCCGGGGCCGACGCGACCGCCACCGGGCGGGCGGCGGGAAGGCTGTTCCAAGCCCGGGTATAGGACGGCGCGGTTCCGCCGCCGGAGGACGGCGCTTCCGCCACCTGCACCGGCTGGTCGGCGTCCCGGGCCTGGTCGAGGTCGCGACGGCTGGTCCAGGCCATCCGCACCGAACGGGTCTCGTCGCCGCTCTGCACCGGCGCGTAGGCGGCGTCGGAGCCGGTGCGACTGGCGATCAGCAGGTCGGCCTGGGAGCGGTTCCTCGGCCAGATGCCGGCGATCTGCGGGCCGATGATGGCGACGTACTGACGGGTCTCGCGCGGCAGCGGCCGGTTCCGGGTCAGGAAGTCGTCCAGCCGGCCGGGCCCGGTGTTGTAGGCGGCGAGGAAGCCGGGCGCGCCGTAGATCTCGTACATCTGCCGGATGTAGGCGGTGCCGGCCATGATGTTGTCGTGCGGCTCGAAGGCGTCGTCGCCGAGGCTGTACTGCACCCGCAGGTCGTCATAGGTGGGCGCCATCAGCTGCATCAGCCCCATGGCGCCGACCGGCGAGGTGGTCAGGGTGCCGTTGCGGAACTGCTGCCCGCCCGACTCGCGGCCGATCACGGCGCGGATCCAGGCGTCGGGCACGTCGAACTTGACGGACGCTTCCTGGATGTAGGGGCCCCACGGATCGTCCGGCGGCCCGGGCGGCGCGTAGTAGCTGCGTGCGTGGGCCCGGTATTGCGCCGCTTCCTGCGCCACCGGGATGTCGGGACGCCCGGGGGTGCCGGCGCAGGCGGCAAGCAGGGTCAGCAGGGACGCGGAACCGAGCAGCCCGAGCATCGGGCGCTTCCGGGAAGGAGCCTGGTCCCTGGCGGGTCGATCAACGGCGGGTCGCGTCATCGGTCGATCATCTCCGCGTTCCGGCCGGGAGCCGGACGATCAGGCAGCGGGTCCTGCGCAACGCCGCGTTCGGGCCGCAGAACGATCCGGCGCGATTGCGGCAGGATCGTGGCGACGCTCACACAACCGTGCGCGAACCTGATGGAGCCATTACCGCGCATCCACCCATGCCGCAACATCAACCGCGCTGCCCGGCAGCCCAGGGGGAACCGGCCGGCCTCCGGCGGACGGACGCTCGATCGAGTTGCCGGCCTGCCCCGGATCGGCTACGCCGCCGGTGATGAACGCCCTCCCGCCCGCGTCGGAGCGTCGGTCCCGTGCGGGAACGGCGACGCTCGACCGGATGACGGCGTCCGCGTCCGGCACCGTGCCGCAGGCCCGGGAGCAGCGCGCGCCCGAGCTGCTGCTCGACGCCCGCACCGGCCGCTCCACCCGGCAGAAGGCCGCGCGCGCCGACCTGCGCGACGGGCTGGGGCTGTGGCGCCTGGCCGTGTCGCTCGGCTGGCTCGACATCAAGCTGCGCTACCGCGGCTCGCTGCTCGGGCCGATCTGGCTGACCCTGTCGAGCGGGGTGATGGTCGCCGCCATGGGCTCGATCTACAGCCTGCTGTTCCACCAGCACCCGCGCGACTACCTGCCGTTCCTGGCTGTGTCGCTGATCCTGTGGCAGGCCGGCATCGGCGGCCTGACCAGTGACGCCTGCAGCAGCTTCCTCAACGCCGAGGGGACCATCCGCTCGGTGCGGATGCCGTTCACCGTGCAGGTGCTGCGCACGGTGGTCAGCAACGTGATCGTGCTTGGCCACAACGTGGTGGTGCCGCTGGCGGTGTTCGCGATCTTCGGCGCCTGGCCGGGGGTGCACGCCCTGCTGAGCCTGCCCGGCTTCGCCCTGTGGATCCTGGACGGCGCCGCCGCCTGCTACCTGCTCGGCTGCATCTGCGCCCGGTTCCGCGACGTGCCGCCGATCGTCGGCAGCCTGATGCAGGTCGCGTACTACGTGACCCCGGTGATCTGGAAGCCGTCGCAGCTGGGCGCGCGCGGCTGGTGGCTGCCGCTCAACCCGTTCGACCCGCTGCTCGACGTGGTGCGCACCCCCCTGCTCGGTGCCGCGCCCAGCCTGCTGATCTGGGGGGCGGCACTCGGCTACAGCGTCCTGTTCTGGGCGGTGTCCTGGTTCGCGTTCGTGCGCGCCCGTCCGCGCATCGCCTTCTGGATCTGATCCCGGCCGTGGACCTGCATCCGGGCGACCTCGATCCCGTGGGCCTCGCCTCGCCGCCGCCGCGGGGTGGTGCCTTCATCGCGGTGGACGACCTGTCGCTCAACTTCCCGCTCTACCATGGCGGCGCGCGGTCGCTGAAGAAGACGGTGCTGTCGCTGGCCTCGTCACGGGTTGGCGGTGCGGCCCGCGGCGGCCGGAGCGGCGGCACCGTCGGCGCCGACGGCGCGAAGCGCGTGGTGGTGCAGGCGCTGCGCCACGTTTCCTTCCGCCTCGACTCGGGCGAGCGGCTCGGCATCGTCGGCCACAACGGCGCCGGCAAGTCGAGCCTGCTCCGCGTGCTGGGCGGCATCTACGAGCCGGTGGCCGGCCGCATCCACGTCGGCGGCAGCATCAACACCCTGCTCGACACCAATTTCGGCATGAACCTGGACCTCACGGGCCGCGAGAACATCACGCTGCGCGGCCGCTATGTCGGCCTGTCCAACGCCAGCATACGGGCGCTGGAGGACGACGTCGCGGCGTTCGCCTCGCTCGGCGCGTTCCTGGAGCTGCCGGTGCGGGTGTACTCGTCCGGCATGATCGTCCGGCTCGGCTTCGGGCTCGCCACCGCGATCGCGCCGCAGGTGCTGCTGATGGACGAATGGTTCATGGCCGGCGATTCGAAGTTCGCCGCCAGGGCGCATGCGCGGCTGGAAACAGTGGTGCGCGGCGCCGAGATCCTGGTGCTGACCTCCCACATGCCGAGCGTGCTGCGCACCTGGTGCACGCGCCTGCTCTGGCTGGAGGCCGGGCGGGTGGTCGCCGACGGCCCGGTGGACGAGATCCTGGACCGCTACGCCGCCGGGGCCGTGCCGAGGCTCTGACCGGTCATTCGGTCCCCATCACCAACCCCTCGATGTCGTGCTTCTGGGTGATCGGCACCAGCTCGTCCACCACCCGGCAGACCAGGTGCTCGCGCACGCCGGCCGGCAGCGCGTCGTGGAACGCGCGCGTCACCATCATGTCGTGCAGCGCCGCGTGCCCCGCTCCCGGCGCGTCCACGCCGAGCACCAGCACCGGTCGCGAGATCGGCGACGGGTGCGCGGTGCCGCGATGCATCGTCAGCGCCGAGCGGCAGGAAATGTCGCCGCGCTGCGGATACTTCCGCACCGCTCGCTCCTCGAACCGTCCCCACAGCGACCGGTCGGGAAACATCCCGTGCTTCCAGCTCCGCCCGTCGTCCCATTGCGTGCCGGGCGCCACCTCGAACGGCCCCATGTCCGGCGTCACGTCGACGCCGGACAGGTTGAAGGCGAGCGAGGTGATGCGGTGGTGCTCGAAGGTGTCCGGCGGCGACGGGAAGTCGCGATGCCAGGGCTGGTTCATCGCGCCCTGGCACGGCGTGTCGAAGCCGACCTCGACGATCTGGTAGTCCGGTCCGAGCACCCGCTCCGCCATGCCGGTGATCCAGGGATGGGTCACCAGCTCCACGAAGCCGCTCAGCGCCTCGGGATGCAGCTCGACGTACCAGCGGCGCGGCCCGCGTCCCACGGCGCCCCCCGGGCGCTGGATCGCCTCCCAGAAGGCGGTCATCATGTCCTCGCGCAGCCGGTCGACCCATCCGGCGGGGAACCCGCCCTTGCGGCCGACCACGCCGTCGCGCTGCAGCGTCGCCTGGTCGGCATCGAGATCGTGGAACAAGGCTGCTGCGTCGGGCATGGTCTGGCCTCGCCTTCCGGATCGGTGCTGGTCCCGCATCGTGCCTCGCGGCACGCACCCGGCTGCCGCGGCGGCCGGCATGGGTGCAGCCTCCGCTCCGGCCGCCCGGGCTGCAAGCCACGTCCGGGTGATGGGCCGCTTCCGGCCGGCCGATCGGATCATCTGGCCGGATCAGCTGGTCGACACCACCTTGATCGGCCCGATGCGCTCGATGACGTTGAGCGCCACCTCCGTGCCGACCCGCTGCAGGTGCACCGTGACCCGGCCGCTGCCCACCGCCAGGTTGTACAGCGTCACCTCGTCCAGGAACGGCGGCAGGCGCGGCCGCTCGAAATGCACGGTGACGGTGAACGGGTCGAAGCGGATGCCAAGCGTCGACTGCAGCAGCGACGGCAGGGTGGCCGCCGCCCAGGCCTGCGGGCTGCACGCCACCGGATAGCGCACCGGCCCCTCGCCGCGCTGACGCGCGAAGCCGCAGAACAGCTCCGGCAGGCGGCGCAGGTCGGCATACAGCGAGGCGTCGAACAGCGCCGCGAACAGCCGCGACGCCTCGTCCTTGTAGCCGTAGCGGGCCAGGCCGACGGCGATCAGGGCGTTGTCGTGCGGCCAGACCGAGCCGTTGTGGTATGCCATCGGGTTGTAGCGCGACTCGCCCATCGGGATCGTGCGTATGCCCCAGCCGGAGAAGAAGGTGCGGCCCATCAGCCCGGGCACGATCCGCGCCGCGCGCTCGGGCGGCACCATGCCGGTCATCAGCAGGTGGCCGACGTTGGAGGAGCGCACCCTGCACGGCCGCTTGGCGCCGTCGAGCGCCAGGGCGTAGGTGCCGAGCTCCTCGACCCAGAACGCGGCGTCGAAGGCGACACGAAGCGCGTCCGCCTCCGCGGTCATGCGCTCGGCGAAGGCGACGTGGCCGATCCGGCGCGCCATGGACGCCGCCGCGCGCTTGGCGGCGAACACGTAGCCCTGCACCTCGCACAGCGCGATCGGGCCTTCGGCGATCGTGCCGTCGGCGTGGAAGATCGAGTCGAAGCTGTCCTTCCAGCCCTGGTTGACCAGCCCCTTCTCGTTGCGCCGCCCGTACTCGACGAAGCCGTCGCCGTCGCGGTCGCCGTACTCGGCGATCCAGGCGATCGCGCGCTCGATGTTGGGCCAGATCCGGGCGATGGTCGACACGTCGCCGGTGCGATCGAGGTAGTCGCCGGCCAGCATCACGAACAGCGGGGTGGAGTCGACGCTGCCGTAGTAGTGCCGGAACGGCACCTCGCCGAGTTCCGCCATCTCGCCGTGACGCACCTCGTGCAGGATCTTGCCCGGCTCGGCGTCCGCCACCGGGTCCACCGTTTCCGCCTGGTGCCGGGCCAGGTAGCCCAGCACGCCGTGCGCGATGGACGGGTCCAGCCAGAGCGTCTGCATCGCCGTGATCAGGGCGTCGCGGCCGAACGCGGTGCTGTACCAGGGCACGCCGGCATACGGGTACGGTCCGTCCGGCTTATCGGTCACCAGCATGTAGATGTCGCAGATGCAGCGACGGATCGCCTCGTTGAAGATCTCGTTGGACGACGCGATGGCGGCGGCCCGTGCGGACGACACCCGCAGCGACCGCCTCGCCTCCACCAGGGAGAACAGGAACGCGGCCGCCACGCCGCGTTCGGGCGTGTCGCTCGGGTCGCACGCCGTCTCGACGTGGATCAGCTTGCGCTGGCCCGGCTGCAGGGTGAGGGTGAAGCGGGCGCGGCTCTCGGTCAGGTGGTCCGGCCGCGGGCTGAAGCGCAGGCGTGTGGTGCGCAGCCGGTCGTCGAGCCCGTCATAGGCCAGCAGCACGGTGTCGCCGTCGACCTGCGGCGGCCGAAGCGTGCCGCGACGCAGCCGGGGCGTGCCCCGCGCCTCGAACAGGTCGGCGAAGTCGGCCCGGAACGCCAGCTCGACCACCACCGTGTGCGCCACCACGTCGTAGTTGCGTACCTGCAGCCGCTCGTAGGCGGTCTGGTCGCGCAGGAACAGCGTGCGGCGCAGGTGCAGCAGGTCGTGGCTGAGCTTCCGGCCGTCCAGCTCCAGGTCCGGGTTGGTCAGGTCGCAGCTCAGGGTGGCGTTGTTCTCGCGCAGGGTGGCGCTGAGCAGGATCGGGCTTTGTCCGCAGATCGACAGCGTGAGCGACGACAGGTGCCGGGTGTCGAGGTAGTACAGCCCGTCGGCGATGCCGGCACCGGACAGGATGTTGCCGTTCTGGTCGAACACCCCGAACAGGTCGCCGTATTTCAGCGTGTGCAGCCGCCGCTCGGCCAGGATTGCCGTCGCGCCCACGGTGAAGCCGTCCTGCGGCACCGGGGCGGCGGCCGGAACGTCGGTGGAGGTGTCGAGCTGGTCCAAACAGGCAATCCTCGAAGCGGAAGGGCACGGGCGGTCCGGCCACAGTTTGCCGGCCCTGCGCGAGGCCGCAAGGCCGCAACCGTGCGTGGCGGCGAACGTTCCGGCGGTGATGGCTCGTTCCGGCACCGGCCCGCACCCTGCGCGACGCTCCTACCGCGAGATGCGCGACTTCGCCCGCACCCCCGAACCGGAACCCCCTTC
>CALMVN010000116.1:4303-11452 GCA_937873225.1 uncultured Acetobacteraceae bacterium | reverse complement strand
GACACCGCCCTTTCACGGCGGTGACACGGGTTCGAATCCCGTACGGGACGCCATCGGCATCGTTCGCGCATGGTTCGGCCGGATGTCTGATCAGGCCGCCTGCACCCGCGGAAACACAAGCCGGACGGTGGTGCCGGCCCCTTCCGTCGTCTGCAGCTCCAGCCGGCCGTTGGACTGCTCGACGAAGCCCTTGACCATCGACAGGCCGAGGCCGGTGCCCTTGCCCGGGGGCTTGGTGGTGAAGAACGGCTCCAGCGCGCGCCGGGCGACCTCCGGGGTCATGCCGCTGCCCTGGTCGGCCACGGGGATCTCCACCGCCGGGCCGCTCGCCGCGCCGTCGAGGCGGCGCGGCCGCGTGGCGATGACGATGTCGCTGCCGCTGGGTGCCGCGTCGGCGGCGTTGCGCACCAGGTTCAGCAGCGCCATCTCCAGCTGGCTCGGATCCACCGAGGCCACCATGGCCTCGTCGGCCAGCAGCAGCTTCACCGTGACGCCGGTGCCGGCCATCTGGTCGAGGATGCCGTCGCAGTTCGCCAGCGTCGCGTTGACGTCGAGCGCCTGGTTGTCGTGGAACTGCCGGCGCGCGAAGGACAGCATCTGGTCGGTCAGCTTGGCCGCACGCCTCGCCCCCCAGGCGGCCCGCTCGATGCTGCGCCGGCCGCGCTCGCTGCCCACCTCGCCGCCCAGCCGCTCCAGGTTGCCGAGCACGATCGTCATCAGGTTGTTGAACTCGTGCGCCAGGCCGGAGGCCATGGAGCCGAGCGTTTCCATGCGCTGCGACTGCTGCAGCACCGCTTCCGCTTCCCGCCTGCGCGTCACGTCCAGCTGGCTGGCGAAGTGGTAGACCAGGGCGCCCGCGGTGTCGGTCACCGGGCTGATGAACAGGGCGTTCCAGAACGAGGAGCCGTTCTTCCGGTAGTTCAGCACCTCGATGTGCACGTCCTCCCCGGCGTCCAGGGCGCGGTGGATCTCCGCCACCGCCTCGGGATCGGTGTCCGGTCCCTGGAGGAACCGGCAGTTGCGCCCGAGGATCTCCTCCTGGCCGTAGCCGGTCAGCTGCTCGAACGCCTGGTTGCAGAAGATGATCGGGTTGTCGTGCCGGTGCGGGTCGGTCAGGCACATCGGCATGCGGCTCATCTGCACGGCGGCGAAGAAGATGTCCGTCCCGCCGAGCCCGCCGCCGACGGGAATGACGTTGCGGCCGTCCGAAACGTGGTGTCCCGGCTCGTCGGCGGTCACGCCCCGGTCGCTCCGGTCAGCCATCAACGGACCCGCATGTCATCAGCATCCCCCATCCCTACGCCGAACGCGGCGTGCAGCCAATCGACGGGCACGGCCGCGTCCCGAACAAACCGTCGCGTCGCTGTCGGGTTCACCCTCCATGACCACCGACGGTCACCGCGAAGGAAGCCGGCGTGTGTGTTCTTCTGGTCGAGGACGAGCCCCTGATCCGCGAGCTCATGAGCGAGAGCCTTCGCGACGCCGGCTACGAGGTGATCGACGTCGGGAACGGCGCGGATGCGCAGGAGGTGGTGTCCGACCCCCGGAAGGCGCTCACCATCCTGGTCACCGACTTCCACATGCCGGGCCACCTGGACGGCTCGCAGCTCGCGGCATGGGTGCGCGCGGCGTTCCCCGGCCTGCCCGTGGTAATCGCGTCCGGCCGCCCCGAGGTGTTCCAGTCCGCATGGCAGCACACGCTCGGCTACACGCTGATCAGGAAGCCCTACCGGCCGAGCGAGCTCGTCGGGGTGGTCCGCTCCCTGACCGGATGATCGAACGGCACCGCGTCACCGGCAGGCGTTCCGCCGGACCGGAGTAGGGAGCCACGGCCAGATGTGCGGACGCTTCGCCACCGACATCCCGCTCCACCTGATCCGGGACTGGTTTTGCGCCGCGGGCCCGCTGCCGAACGACGCGCCGAACCACAACGTGGCGCCGACGCAGAGCGTGCCGGTGGTGCGTCGCCATCCCGAAACCGGCGAGCGCCGGATCGACCTGCTTCGCTGGGGGCTGATCCCGCACTGGTCGAAGGACAAGGGCAGGCAGCCGATCAACGCCCGGGCGGAAACGGTGGCGTCGTCCGGCATGTTCCGGGGCGCGCTGGCGTCGCGCCGCTGCGTGGTGCCGATGACGGCCTTCTACGAGTGGGACCAGCGCGCGAAGCCGAAGCAGCCCTGGGCGTTCGCCAGGCGCGACCGCGACCCGCTGATGCTGGCCGGGTTGTGGGAGTCGTGGACCGATCCGGCCGGCGAGCTGGTGCGGTCGTTCACCATCATCACCACGACCGCGAACGCCGTGCTGGCGCCGATCCACGACCGCATGCCCGTGGTGCTCGAGCGCGACGCCGCCGACGCCTGGCTCGACCAGGGTCCGCAGGCCCTGCTCCGGCCGGCCGACGACGACGTGCTGCGCCGATGGGCGGTCGGTGCCGAGGTGAACGCGCCGCGCCACAACGGGCCGCACCTGCTCGACCCGGTGGAACAGGCGAGCGGGCAGGACCAGCAGGCGGCGGGTCCCGACTCGGCCTGAAGCCGGAAGCGCCGGAGCCGCGGACACGCCGCAACGGCCGGCCCGGGCGAAGCGTTGCGGCCATCTCGGGAGGCACGCGATGACCAAGGCGCTTGTGTTGATGCTGGCCCTTCTGGCCCCGCTGCTCGCGTCGGGGTGCGGGTCGGAACCGGATCAGGACCGCGGCGGCCGGGGGCTCTACGTGGGCGGCGGCTTCGGCGGGCACTGACCGCGGTCGGCAACGGTCAAGCGGAGGAGCCGCGGATGCGGAGCCTGCAGCCCGGCGGGACGGCGGTGGTGGTCGGCGCGTCCGGCGGGCTCGGCGCCGCCCTGGTATCGGCGCTGTCGGCGATGCCGGAGGTCGGGCGGGTGGTGGCCCTGTCGCGCGCGGCGCCGGTGGTACTCGATCCCGCCTGCCGGGTCTGGCAGGCGCCGGTCGACCTGCTGGACGAGGCGAGCATCGCCGCCGCCGCCGCCCTCCTGCCGCAACCGCTGCGCCTGGTGGTGGTGGCGACGGGCCTGCTGCATGCCCCCGGGCTGCAGCCGGAAAAGACGTTCCGGGCGCTGGATCCGGAGGCGCTGCTGCGGAGCTACCGGATCAACGCGGTCGGGCCCGCAATGGTGGCCAAGCACATGCTGCCGCTGCTGGCGACGCCGGGACGAAGCGTGTTCGCGGCGCTGTCGGCGCGGGTCGGCAGCATCGGCGACAACCGGTCCGGCGGCTGGCACGCGTACCGGGCGTCGAAGGCCGCACTGAACATGATCCTGCGCAACCTGGCGATCGAGCTCGCGCGCCGCAGCCCGGACGCCCTGTGCGTCGGGCTGCACCCCGGCACGGTCGACACCGCGCTCAGCCGGCCGTACCAGCGCGGGGTGGCGGACGGGCGGCTGTTCACCCCGGCCTGGTCGGCGTCCCGGCTGCTGTCCGTGGTCGACGGGCTGCAGGCGTCGCAGACCGGCTGCGTGCTGGACTGGAGCGGCGCGGTGGTGCCGCCTTGAACAACGTTCACGTGAACGTTGTTCAGCCAGCGAGGGAGGCGGCGATGTTCACGCCCAGCGCGATGATGGCGGTGTTGAACAGGTAGGACACCAGGGAGTGCGCCAGAACCAGCTGGCGCATCCCGGCCGACTGGGTGGACACGTCGCTGACCTGGCTCGCCACCGCCATGCAGAACGAGAAGTAGAAGAACTCGCTGATCCCGGGGCGGTCGTTGCCGGGGAACAGGAGGCCGCCGTCGCGCCAGAAATCGTATGCGTAGTGGGTGGTGAAGATGGTGTGCACGAACAGCCAGGACAGCACCACCGTCGTCCCGGCCAGCGCCATCAGCCAGCCGGGGTGGTGCTTGCCGTGGATCTGCGCCAGCTCCAGCACGATGGCGCCGAGCGAGGCGACCGCGGCGAGCACGGTGATCGCCAGCATGGCCCAGCGGCCCTCGTCGAGCAGCGTCCCGTCCCGACGCAGGCGCTCCGGCGTGGCGCCCCGGATCAGGACCACGAAGGTGGTGCAGTAGGCGACCACCCCGAGGTTCCAGCCGATCAGCGCCGCGGTGACCGGACGCGCGAAGGGAAGGGAGCAGGCCAAAGTCGCCACCGCGACGGCGAGCCCGACCAGGAGCGACGGGCGATGGCGAAGATGGCGCAGCACGATAAACCTCCCGACTCCGGACCGGACGGCGATTCAGGCACGGAACCGGGTCGCGGCAAACCGGCCGGCGCGGTGGGGCGAAGACAACGGTTGTATTTCCGTGGTCCTGGCCTATGTTGAAGCAATCGGCTGTCTTTTCGGCCGGGAAGAACCGATCTTCGTAGTGACGCACGTCGACTCCAAAGTCTCCCAAACGAAAAGTGAAGCGGTCCGCATCCTCGCGGGGCGCAGGCCTATAGGAGATTTCGAGATGTCGACAGGTACCGTGAAGTGGTTCAATGGCCAGAAGGGTTACGGGTTCATCCAGCCCGATGACGGCTCCAAGGATGTGTTCGTGCACATCTCCGCGGTCGAGCGCGCCGGCCTGAACGGCCTGAACGAGGGCCAGAAGGTGAGCTACGAGCTCGAGCGCGGCCAGCAGGGCAAGGTGTCCGCCGGGAACCTCCAGGCCAGCTGATCGCCTGAGCGGACGGCCCCGCTCCGGCGGGGCCGTCGAAAGGATCCGTCATGACAATGCCGAAGTTCGGGATCGGGGACCGCGTGTCCTTCGTGCCGGGAAAATACGACAACAACGTCACGCGCGGCGTCTATACCGTGGTGCGGGCCATGCCGGTGACCAACCAGGGCTTCCAGTATCGGGTCAAGAGCCTGCGGGACAGCCACGAGCGGGTGATCGACGAGGTACAGCTCGCCTCCGCCCGCTGAACGCGGGACGTCCAGGTCCGTCCAGCCCGGAACCGACGACAAAGCACCCCTCCTGCACGGCAGGAGGGGTGCTTTGTCGTTTTCCCTGCCGGCTTGCGCCGGCAGGAGACGAGGATCAGGCCAGGCTGATGCCCGCGGCTTCCGGACCCTTCTGGCCCTGGACCACCTGCACGCGGGTCGCCTGACCCTCGTTCAGGCTGGACAGGCCGGAGCGCTCCAGCGCGGAAGCGTGGATGAAGATGTCCTTGCCGCCGGTGTCGGGGGTGATGAAGCCGAAGCCCTTGGTGGCGTTGTACCACTTGACGATGCCGCGCACCTCCTCAGCCGAGGACAGGTCCGGGGTGGCGCGGCCGCTGCGGAAGCCGCCGCCGGCGCCGCCGGGACGGGGGGCGCCGAAGCCACCGCCGCCGGAGCGCGGACGCTCGGGCTGTGCGGTGCTCTCGTCGACGGAGATGACCTCCGCGACCTGCCGGCCCTTGGGGCCCTGGCCGATCTTCACGCTCAGCGTGGCGCCCGGGCTGACGGAGTCGTGGCCGGACTGCGACAGGGCGTTGGCATGGAGGAACACGTCGCCCGATCCGTCGGACAGCTCGACGAAGCCGAAGCCCTTCTCGCTGTTGAACCACTTCACGCTGGCGCTGATCTCCGGCCCGGACGCGATCACCTGGGAACCGCCGCCGCCCATCGGCCGGCGCGGCGGGCCGCCGAAGCTGCTCCGCTCGCCGTAGGAGGGCGCCGGTGCAGGCGTGAAATCGTCGTCGAAGCCGCCGCGGCGCGGGGAACGGGGGCTGCGGTCGGTCCTGTTACTTCTCAACGGTCGTAATCCCGAGGTCTAGAAGGTTGCGTCTGGGTCCAGGCGCACCGTGTGGCGATGTCGGCAGGCGTACGCCTCGTCTGGACGACCCCGGCAGGAAGCCGGTCTGCGTCGTCCCGATGCGGCAAACCATGGCATAGCACGACCAGCGCTGCACGGACCACCGTTGTCGATCACCGGATCGTGTTGTTTTGGTGAACGGGCCGGCGCATCCATGACGGGACCGGTCCCGTGCCGGAGGCGGCGACCCCGGTTCCGGCCGGCTTTGGGGTTTCTTAGCCGTGGTGAAGCCCCTAGAAGAAGCGGGTCGGAACAACGGGACGCAGTGAGCACGATGAAGTCCAGCCCCATCATCCGTCCGCGTGCGTCCGGTGCCCTGGTGGGCGCGCTGGCCCTGCCGGCAGGCCTGGTCCCCGGCCTGGTCTTCGGCCTGGTCTTCGGCCTGGCCGGGCCTCCCGCCGCCGCCGACCCGCTGCAGGACCCGTACGGCACCTGGACCGCGCAGGTCGAGAACGACGCGGTCTCGACCCTGAAGGGCACGTCGGACCAGTACTACACCAGCGGGCTCCGGATCGGCTGGACCTCCGGCACCGACAACCAGCCGCCGGCGATCTCCGACCTCAACACCCTGATCTGGGGCCACGGCGTGCAGCGCATCGCCTTCGGGCTGCAGCAGTCGATCTTCACCCCGCGCGACACCCAGTCCCGGGCGCTGATCCCGGGCGACCGGCCGTATGCCGGCGTGCTGCTGGCGACGATGAACCTTCTCAGCGACACCGACCTCACCCGCTCGGTGGCGGGCGTGCAGGCCGGCGTGCTCGGCTCCTATGCCGGCGGCTACCAGGTGCAGAACGGCTTCCACAGCGCGATCGGCGACACCCCCAACCTCGGCTGGCGCAACCAGCTGCCGAACCAGCCGATCCTGCAGCTGCAGGCCGGGCGGACCTGGCGTTTCCCGGTGGTCAGCCGCTACGGCGTGTCGGTCGACGCCCTGCCGGAAGTGTTCGCGGCCGGCGGCGACTTCCGCACCTATGCGCAGGGCGGCGCCACGGTGCGTATCGGCCAGGGGCTGGACAGCGATTTCGGCACGCCGCGCATCTCGCCCGGCATGGACGGCACCGACGCGTACAAGGCCACCCGGCGGGTCGTCTGGTACGGCTTCGCCGGCGTGGACGGGCAGGCGGTCGGCTACGACGCCACGCTGCAGGGCAGCACCTTCCGCTCCGGCGAGCCGCACGTGTCCAAGATCTGGGACGTGGGCGAGTTCGAGGCGGGTGCCGCGGCGATCTTCCACGGCGTGCGCGTGTCGTACACCCAGACCTGGCAGACGCAGGAGTTCCAGCACGCCAAGTCCGGGCTGTTCAACTTCGGCTCCCTGGCCTTGTCGGCGAAGTTCTGACGCTTCGGGCGTGGCGGACCGGCGAGCCAGGACGCGGCGCCCGGCACGCGGCCGGTTCAGGCTGCTCGCCTGCCG
>CALMVN010000116.1:0-4293 GCA_937873225.1 uncultured Acetobacteraceae bacterium | reverse complement strand
GCCGCGTGCTGGTCGCGCTCGCTGCCGCCTGCTTCGTCGCGGCCTTCGCCGTCGCGGCCCTGGCGCCGCCGGGGCTGAGCCTGGGCGACGGGCTGCAGCGCCTCGCCGGGCACCCGCTGTCCTGGCCGGACGCCGCGGGCCGGACCGGCCCGGGCTGGCGGACCCTGGCGCTGCCGTTCCTTCTCCGGCCGGCCTGGCTGCTGCCGGCGATGCTAGGCTTCGTCAGCGCCGGGGTCGCGGTCAGCCTCGGCCGGCCGTCGCCAGGCGGCGCGTCGCGGTAGCGCCGGTCACCCCACCTCGTACTCCACCGCCGGCGCCGGCTGGGCGCTGCCGGTCGCATGCGGCGGCAGGGTCGGGATCGGCCGGCCGATCAGGTAGCCCTGGATCTCCTCGCAGCCATGGGCGTCGAGAAAGGCGAGCTGCGCCTCGGTCTCCACGCCCTCGGCGCAGCTGGTCATGCCGAGCGCCTGCACCATCTGCAGCACGCTGCGGGTGATCGCTTCCGCGCGACGATCGTGGCCGAGGGCGCGCACGAACTGGCGGTCGAGCTTGACCTGGTCGAACGGGTAGGAGGTCAGCGCCGACAGGGAGGAGAAGCCGGTGCCGAAATCGTCCAGCGCCAGGCGCACCCCCATCGCCCGGACCTGCGCCAGCTCGCGACGCGCCGAGCCGTCGTCGGCCAGCGCGCCGCGCTCGGACAGCTCGATCTGCAGCCGGTTCGGTTCCAGCCCGGTCCGCTCCAGCACGCGGCGCAGCAGCCTGGGCAGACGCCCGTGCGACAGCCACAGCGGCGACACGTTGACCGATACCCCCAGCGCCTGCTGCCAGGACGCGGCCTCGGCGCAGGCGGCGTGCAGCACCCAGGCGTCGAGCTGCTCGATCAGGCCGCCCGCCTCGGCCACGGGGATGAACAGCCCCGGCGACATCTCGCCGTGGCCGGGCCGGTTCCAGCGCACCAGCGCCTCGAACGAGACCACCTGCTCGGTCGCGGTGTCGATCACCGGCATCCAGTTCAGGTGGAACGCGCCCTGCGCCACCGCCGCCTGCAGGTCCTGTTCCAGCCCGGTCGACAGCGCGTAGGCGTCGGTCAGCGCCGCGGTGGCGTAGCAGTGGCGGCCGTCGCCCTGGCTGCGGGCCTGCGACAGCGCCGCCTCCGCCGCCAGAAGCAGGGCGTTGGCGTCGCCCCCGTGCGCCGGATGGATCGCGATGCCGACCGAGGGGCGCAGCGGCAGCTCCAGCGTGTCCACCTGCACCGGCTCGCGCAGCCGCTCCATCATGCGCAGCGCGATCGCCTCGGCGTCGCTGGGCCGATCCGGCCGGGGGCGGCGAGCACGAAGCCGCTGCCGCCGAGATGGGCGAGCAGGCTCGGCACCGGGGCGATGGTCTGCAGCCGGTCCGCGGCCTGGACGAGGTAGCGGTCGGCGACCTCGCGCCCGTACATGTCGTTGAGCACGGACAGGCGGCCGAAGTCGATCCGGAACACCGCCAGCGCCGGGGCGGCATCGCCCGCCGGCGCCGCCTCCAGCACCTGGTCGAGGTAGTGACCGAGCGCCTGCCGGCCGGGCAGGGCGATCGCGGCGCCGGTGCCGTCCGGGCGGGCCGGCTGGTTGTCGCGCTGCACGGCCAGCAGGCCGCCGATGCCGCGCGCGAGGTCGGCCAGGGTCAGCAGCACCTCGCGGCCGTGCCGCCTGGGCTCGGGGCCGAGCAGGCACAGGATGCCGATCGCGGCGCCGGACGGGTTGCGTATGGTGGCGCCCGCGTAGCTGGCGAACCCGGCCTCGCGCTCGTGCGCCGGCGCGTTGGCGAAGGCCGGATCGGTGAGCAGGTTGGAGATCTCGCCGGTGGTGCGTCGCGGACGGCTCATCTGCGCGCGGAGCAGGCTGACCGGCAGCGCCTCGCCGTTCGGGCTGCCCGACGCCGCCTGGACCTGCAGCCCGGACGGCGCCTCGATCACCAGCACGGCGAGCGGGCTGTCGGTGCAGCGCCTGGCCAGCCGGAGGAACGGCGCGAACGGGGTCTCGGACGCGGCGTCGTCCCCGGCCTCCGCGCGCGGCAGGGTGAGCCGCTCGACAAGGGTGCCCTGGATGTCTCGGCTCGTCATGCGTGCCATGGTGCGTTCCCTGCCGATTCGGCTGCCGGTTCGGCTGCCGGAGCTGGATGTGGCCGGATCGACGGCCCCCGTCGCTGCAACGTGGGACCGTCTCATCCGGATGCGAGAATACGCGCAGCGTTTGCACGGTCCAGTAGCATGAGAAGAAGCCGCACCGCCTTTCCGCGCATGGACGCCAGGGTGGTGTCTCGTTGCAACAGGCGCTCCGCGTCCTGCCAGGCGCGGCGCACCAGCCGGTCCATGCCGCCCGGGGCGGTGCTGGCGGCGGCGATCGCGCCGGCCATCCGGTAGCGCGGCTCGCCGGACTGCCGCCGGCCCATCAGCTCGCCGCCGCCGCGCATGCGGAAGTCCTCGTCGGCGATCAGGAACCCGTCCTCGGTGTCGCGAAGCAGGGACAGCCGGCGCCGCGCCGTGCTGCCGAGGGCGTCGTCGTGCAGGAGCAGGCAGTAGCTGGCCGCCGTGCTCCGCCCGACCCGGCCGCGAAGCTGGTGCAGCTGCGCCAGGCCGAAGCGCTCGGCGTGCTCGATCACCATGATGGTGGCGGCGGGGATGTCGACGCCGACCTCGATCACGGTGGTGGCGACCAGGATGCGGGTGCGGCCGGCGGCGAAGGCGGCGAGCGCGTCCTGGCGCTGCCCCGGGTCCTGCCGCCCGTGCGCCAGCCCGACCAGGCCGGGGAAGAGCTGCGACAGCGACTCGAAGCGGGCCTGCGCCGCCGCGAGGTCGAGCAGCTCGCTTTCCTCCACCAGCGGGCACACCCAGAACAGCTGCGCCCCGTTGCCGAGCGCGCGTCGCACCGCCTCCAGCACCTCCGTTTCCGCGCCGAGGCCGTGCAGGGTGGTGCGGATCGGCTTGCGTCCGGCCGGCTTGCCGTCGAGCCGGCTCACCTGCATCTCGCCGTACTGGGTCAGCAGCACGGTGCGCGGGATCGGCGTCGCGGTCATCACCAGCACGTCGGTCGCCTGGCCCTTGTCGCCCAGCAGCAGGCGCTGCTCGACGCCGAAGCGGTGCTGCTCGTCGATCACCGCCAGGGCGAGGTCGCGGAACGACACGCCGTCCTGGAACAGGGCGTGGGTGCCGACCACGAGCGGCGCCTCGCCGAGGCCGATCTGCCTGAGCGCGATCCGGCGCGCCTGACCCTTGACGCTGCCGGTGAGCAGCGCCACCGGCACCGGCGACAATTGGCCCAGCGTGGCGTGGTGCTGGCGCGCCAGGATCTCGGTGGGCGCCATCATGCAGCTTTGCGCGCCGGCCTCGGCCGCGCGCAGCATCGCCAGCAGCGCCACCAGGGTCTTGCCGGCGCCGACGTCGCCCTGAAGCAGGCGGAGCATGCGGTTGGGGCGGGCGAGGTCGTCGTCGATCTCCGCCAGCACCCGGTGCTGCGCCTGCGTGGGGGTGTGGCCGAAGCGGGCCAGCGCCTCGGCGCGCAGCCGCCCGTCGCCGCGCAGCGAGCGGCCGGGCCGCGCCCGTGCCGCCGAACGGGCCTGCAGGGTCGCCACCTGCTCCGCCAGAAGCTCGTCGCAGGCCAGCCTGGCCCTGGCGGCGGATTGGGCGGCGGACTGGGCGGCGGCGAACGCGTCGTCGGTCGCCGGGTCGCCGGACGTCGCCTCGTGCGGCAGGTGCAGGCGTCGCAGCGCCAGGCCGAAGCTCGGCCAGCCTTCGCGACGCACCAGCTCGGGGTCCAGCCATTCCGGCAGTTCCGGCATCCGGTCGAGCGCCGCCCGCATCGCACGGCCGAGCATCCGTCCGGACAGGCCGGCGGTGAGCGGCCACACCGCCTCCACCGACGGCACGAAGCCGGGGCTGCCCGGCCGGTCCGGCACCAGGTGGTCCGGATGCGGCATGGTCAGCCGGCCGTTGAAGGAGTCGAGCTGGCCGGACACCACCAGGCCCTGCCCGGGAGCGAGCTGCCTTGCCTGGTGCGGGCTGAAGAACACCAGTTCCAGGCTGCCGGTGTCGTCGCCCGCCTGCACCCGC
This sequence comes from uncultured Acetobacteraceae bacterium, assembly GCA_937873225.1. GTDB lineage: Bacteria > Pseudomonadota > Alphaproteobacteria > Acetobacterales > Acetobacteraceae > Lichenicola. The sequence continues at coordinate 206 of CALMVN010000116.1, read as the reverse complement.
CAGGGCTGGCGCGGGCGCTCGGGGCGGCTGACCCGCTGCACCGTCACCCGGAACGTGGCGATCCGGCCCGGTTGCGCCGTGCCCAGGTCCGGGCGGTAGCGGCGGTCGATCGTGCCGTCCGGCAGGTGGAACAGCAGGTCGATCACCCGGCTCCCGCCGACCGCGCGCGCGATCAGCGCACCGACGCCGGGACGCAGCCCGGGCAG
>CALMVN010000115.1 GCA_937873225.1 uncultured Acetobacteraceae bacterium | reverse complement strand
CCGTCGAAGCTCGCTCGCGGAACCAGCACTTCAACTGGATGCATGCGACAGAGACGCAGCACTTCGGAAGGCCGTCACATGATCCGTCGCGATTTGCTTAGCATGACGCTCGCAGCGTCTATGTTGGCTGCCGTGCAAGCGCGGGCGGCGGACAGGGACGTTCCGCCTGGCTTCACCGACGGATACAAGCCATCGCGGGGGTGAGGATTCATTACGTCGAGGGCAGCAAAGGACCGCTGATCCTGCTCGTCCACGGCTTTGCCGAGACCTGGTATAGGTGGCGCGGGCTGATGCCGATGCCGGCTGCAACGCACACCGTGCTGGCGCCCGACGATCCCGGGCCGGGCGACTCCGGCCCAAGCAGGACGACCTGCACAGGTCAGGATACCGCTCGGACCCTCTACGACTCTGCCAGAAGCCTCGGTCTCGTGGGCAAGCTTGATGTCGTGGCTCACGACATCGGCATCTGGAATCCCTGTCCAGCACGGCGTCCAGCTCCGCCCAGTCGTTCAGGCCGAGCCTGAGGCTCGGGTCCAGGATCGTGGTGGAGCGGGTCGTGCTCCCGTCCGGCGACCAGTGGTCCCACGAGCAGAGCCAGAAGTCGCTTTCGAGCTGGAGGTGGCCGGCATCCACCGTGAACGGACTGAACGACTTGCCGGGCCGTTCGGTCTCCAGCGGGCGCATCGGCGCGTACGGCGTCGGGTCGAACAGGGTGTAGCCGCTCTTGTCGGCAGCCGGTGCGTCCGGGTCGGCCCGTGCCGTCGCCAGGCCCGCGCACGGGAGCAGCGCCGCTGCCAGGAGCCGACGGGAATGCCGACGCGTCATGTCGCCTGCGGTTCTACAGGGCTGCGGTTCTACAGGTGCTGCGGCGACAGCCTCCGGCACGCCTTGCCGCGCAGGCGCAGGCTGGCCCGGTTCAGCGCCGGCAGCAGCGCCGGCTCGGCCGCTATGCGCTCCGCCTGCTGCACCGCTTGCGCCAGCTGCGACAGGTCGAGGTGCCGCACGGCGGGACGGCGGACCACCATGTCCCACCGCACCCCGAGCGCGGTGTCGAGACACACGCGCATGAAGCAGTGGTCGAGCCGGATCGGCCAGCGGTGCTCCTCCGCCATGGCGGGCAGCACCGTCCCGGTCAGCAGGGTCCAGCGGGCGAGCAGCGCGAGGCGGCGCGGGTCGTCCGGAGCGGCGGGCGGGGGTAGGGAGGTCATCGACGGGAAGCATGCCGGATCGGGCGGTGCGGGAACACGATCCGGGAACCGCTCGCCGTCGGGAACGGCGCGGAAACGCGGCGTTCGCCGCCGCCTCGGCAACACCCTTTCGTGATCCCGCGTGGGCAGACGGAGCCAGACGGCCGTCCTATGTAGCGCTCCGGGATTCTCCAGCGCGGACGGTCATGTTGTTCCACCCAGCGACGGCCGCCTGCGGGCCTTCCGGCCTGCCGTCCACCTGGTGGTTCGCGTTCCGGGCCGCGCGATGACGCAGGCGATGGAGAACCTGGCACGGTTCGGCGCGGTCGCGCGCGACCTGTCCGAGCTGAAGCGGATGCGGGACCAATCGACCACCGACAGCGTCGCGGAGCGGCTGTTCCGCTCGGCCTGGGCGGGGCTGTCGGAGGGGGTCGCGCCACGCGCGGTCTGCCTGCAGGTCGTGGCGGACGCGCTGGTCGCGACCCGGCTGGCCGGGATCGATGCCGCGCTGCTGCGCGGGATGGAGGTCGACGGGGACACGCGGGAGGCGATCCTCCGTCGCGGCTTCGACGACGCCGCGTCCGGTCTGGAACCGGATGCCGTAGCGCCGGTGCGGGACGCGGTCGGCGGGCTGCGTACGGTGGCGGGGCCCTCCATGCCGGCCTTCGTCGACAGGCTGATCCGGCAGCCGCGCGCCGGGGCCACCTCGCCCGGCAAGCCGCGCCTGGCGCTGGAGCCGGCGGAAAGCCATGGCGACCACTGCCTGGTCGTGGGCGTGCTGGGGGCGCTGGTCGCCCTGCACGGGGAGGCCGACCCGGTGCGCGCCTTCCTGGCCGGGCTCGCCCACCACCTCCACAACGCCCGGCTGCCCGACACCGGGTTCGCCGGCGAGGTGATGCTGGGCGACACGCTGCTGCCCTTGATGCATCGCCTGACGGAGGAAGAGCTGCGAACGCTGCCGGCGGCGCTGCGGATGGCGGTCGAGGACGCGCTGGCGCCGATCGCGGATGCCGACACGCCGGACGGACGGGCCTTCAACGCCGCCGACGTGATCGACCGCGTGCTGCAGGCGCACCACCACGGCCGCGCCGCCGCCTTTACCGTCGACCAGGCGCTGGGCGACCTCGATCTGGTGCATGCGGGACCGCTGCAGGCCTTCCACCTGCGCGTGCTGTCCACGCTCGGACTCCTGTGACGGGAGCGGTGTGGCCGGCAGGGGCGCTTCGAAGCCCGTTATCCGGCCGGATCCTGGACGCGCGCGGGAACGGCCTGCTCGTCGCGGACGGGGAAGCGTGGCCGGTGATCGACGACATCCCGTTCCTGCGCACCAACCGTGCCGGGCTGGCGGACGAGGCCGTGCGGCTGATCGGGGCCGGCGAGACCGTCCGGGCGACGGCCCTGCTGCTGCGCGACCAGGATCCGTATGCGCCCGACCCGCCGCCTTCCGTCGAGGCGTGCGAGGAGGTCGTGCGCGACCGGGACGGGCTCGGCTTCCGCTCTGCGATGGAGGCGCTCGGCTTCGGCCGGGTCGGGGACTACTTCGCGCACCGCTGGACCGACCCCACCTTCCTGTCCGGGCTGGCCCTGCTCGGGCAAGCGCTGCCGGTCGGGCCGGCATCGGCGTTCGAGCTGGCCTGCGGCGCCGGGCACTTCCTGTCCGCGCTGCAGCGCGCGGGCGTGGACGCGTCGGGCGGCGACCTGGTGTTCGCCAAGCTGTGGCTGGCGCGGCACTTCGTCAGCCCGGACGCGCGGCTGGTGTGCTTCGACGCCGAGGCGGCCTGGCCGGTCGCGGCCGGCGCGGTCGACACCGTGTTCTGCCACGACGCGTTCTACTTCCTGCCGGACAAGCCCGGGATCGCGTCGCGGATGAGGCGGCTGGCCGGGGATCGGGGCACGGTGGCGGTCGGCCACGCGCACAACGCCGAGGCGGACAACCATTCCGCCGGCGCACCGCTCACGGTGGCGGCCTACGCGTCGCTGTTCCCGGGCGCCCGGTTGTTCGACGACGCGGAGCTGACGGCCGCGTTCGCGTCGGGCCGGACGCCGGTGTCGGCGGAGGCGTCGGCGCTCCGTCCGGCGGCGGCGCTGTCCCTGCTCTGGCGCGCCGGCGGCGTGTCCGGCGCGACGGGCGGCCGGACCGGCTTCGGCACCGAGTCGGGACCGGTGCTCCGGCTCAACCCGCTCTACCGGGCGGGATCGGACGGGGCGGAGATCGCGTGGCCGAGTGCCCGCTACGAGCAGGAATACGCGGCGCTGGCCACCTATCCGACGCGCTGGTCCGGCCCGGACGCGATCGACCGCGCCGTCGAGCCCGATGCCGAGGCGCTTCTGCGCCGGCGCGTCTATGTCGAGCTGCCGGACCGATGGTAGCGCCGGCGGACGGGGCCACGATCGGCTGGGGCATCGTCGGCTGCGGCTGGGTCGCGCGCGACTACGGCGCGCCCGCCATCGCGTGCAGCGGCAACGGACGGCTGGTGGCGCTGTGCGATCCCGACCCCGCGGTGCTCGACGCGATCGCACCGGGAGATCGAACGGTCGCCCGGAGCACCGGGATCGAGCAGTTCCTCCGGACGCCCGGGCTGCAGGCGGTGTACGTCGCCGCCCCCAACCATGCGCACCGGACGCTGGTCGAGGCGGCCGCCGCGGCGGGCAAGGCGGTGCTGTGCGAGAAGCCGATGGCCACCGTGGCCGCCGACGCGGAAGCCATGGTGGCGGCCTGCGCCCGCTCGGGCGTGTTCTACGCCACCGCGTTCGACCAGCGCTTCCATCCGGCGCACCGCAAGGCGCTGGAGCTCCTGCGGGCGGGCGCGGTCGGCCGGGTGACGGCGGCACGCCTCGTGTACGCCTGCTGGGTCGGCGCGTCGTGGTCCGCCGACAACTGGCGCATCGACCCGGCACGCGCCGGCGGCGGCGCCTTCTTCGACCTGGCGCCGCACGGGCTGGACCTCCTGGCGATGCTGCTGGGCGAGCCCCTGGAGGAGGCGGCGATCCTGGGACAGCGACGCGTGCACGCCTATGCGCAGGCGCCCGGCGGCGTGGATGACGGGGCGATGCTGGTGGCGAGCACGCGGTCCGGCGTGCTGGCGCAGCTGCACGTCGCCTACAACTGCCCGGAATACCTGCCCAGGCGTCGCCTGGAGATCGTCGGCGACGCGGGGCAGCTCACCCTGCTCGACACCATGGGGCAGACGCCGGGCGGCACCGTGTCGCTGTCCACGGAAGCCGGATCGAGGGAGATCGCGGTGGAAGGGATCGAGCGGTCGCCGTTCGCGTTGCAGATCGAGGCGTTCGCCGACCACCTGCTCGGCCGCCGGCGGTTCGGGTTCGAGCCGCAGGCGGACCTGCAGACCATGACGCTTCTGTCCCGCCTGCGCGACGCCGTTGCCGACCAGGGAGCAAGCTGACGATGCCGCTTTCGCCGTTCGCCTGCAGCAATTGCGGGCACTGGCAGATGTACTTCGCGGTGCCGCCGCACTGCCCGATCTGCTCGGACGTGCGCAACGACCTGCCCGAGGACGGCTGGGACTTCCGCACCCTGGAGGGCGTCGCCGCCGGGCTGCGCCACCACCGCCGCGAGGTGATCCCGGGCGTGTGGGAGTTCTGGACCACGCCGCGCTTCGGGCTGGACAGCCATGGCTGGCTGCTGCTCGAGCCGGACGGCAACGTCTCGTTCGAGGCGGCGCCCTGCTACGACGAGGACACCTTCGCGGCGATCGACCGCCTCGGCGGCATCGCCACCATCGCGGCCTCGCATCCGCACGGCTACGGCGCGCTGTGGCAGCTGCAGCAGCGCTACGACGCGCCGTTGCTGATCCAGAAGGAGGACCTGCAGTGGACCAAGGCGTTCCGGGTCACGCACCCCTGGGACGAGCGGCACGAGATCCTGCCGGGCCTGGTGCTGCACCACACCGGCGGCCACTACGAGGGCCATTCCATCCTGCACGACGCCCGACGACGCGCGGTGTTCGTGGGCGACGCGCTGAAGCTCGACCTCGACCGGAACGGGCGGGTCAACGCGCTGTCCTGCCACAAGGCGTTCCACAAGCAGATCCCGCTGTCGCCGAACGAGGCGCGCCGCTACCGCGCGGTGTTCGAGCGGCTCGACTTCGACACCGTGTTCACGCCGTTCGAGTGCGCGGTGGGGGTGCCGAAGGCGGCGGTGCTGGAGCTGCTCGACCGCATGGCGGACGGCGGCGCCTCCACCCGGCCGGTGCCGATCCCGGTGCTGATGCCGGCCGGCGCCGGATGGCTCGACGCATGAGGATCTGCTTCGTCAGCCGGCGCTTCTTCCCGGCCATCTCCGGCATGAGCGTGTACGCGCTCAACCTGCTCCGCGCGCTGGTCGCGGCCGGCCACGATGTCACCATGATCAGCCAGTATCGGGACGACGCGTTCGGCAGGGGCGTGTACGGCGGCGGGCCGCCGCCGTCCGTGCCGGGGGTGCGGGTGATCGGGCTGGAACAGGTGGGCGAGGCGGAGTGCGGCGACTTCGAGCGCGACATCGGCGTGCTGGTGGACACGATCCGGACCGAGCACGCCCGCGACCCGTTCGACCTGCTGCACGCCCAGTACGGCTATCCGACCGGCTGGGCGACGCTGCTGGCGTCGCGCGAGCTGGGCGTGCCCAACGTGGTGTCGATCCAGGGCGGCGACGGGCACTGGGTGGGGTCGTGCTGCGAAGCCCACCGGCTGGCGATGGTGCGCGTGCTGGACCACGCCGGCGCGGTGCTGATCGGCTGCCGCTCGTTCGCGGACGAGGTGACGGAGCGGCTCGGCACCGACCCCGGTCGCTTCACGATCGTGCCGGGTGCCGTGGATGTCGGGCGGTTCCGGCCGGACGGGATGCCGCGCGACCCGGACCTGCCGCCCGTGCTGCTCTACCACGGCCGGGTCGACCGGCGGAAAGGCGTGCTCGACATGATCGAGGCCCTGCAACGGCTGGACCGGGAGGGAACCGCGTTCCGCCTGGTGCTGTCCGGCATCGGGCCCGACCTGGACGAGGCGGTGCGCAGGCTGGAGGCGACCGGGCTGATGCCGCGCACGACGCTGCGCGGCTACGTCGACTACGACCACGCGCCGGATGCCTATGCGGGCGCCGACATCTTCGTCTCGCCGACCTATGCCGAAGGGTTCTCCAACACCATCCTGGAAGCGATGGCGACCGGGCTCGCCACCATCTCCTGCCGCGTGGTCGGGGTGGTGGACTGCCTGCGCGACAACGAGAACGGGCTGCTGTGCGAGCCGGGCGACGTCGACGCGCTGACCGTGGGCCTGCGACGCCTGATCACCGACCCGTCGCTGCGCCGGCGCCTGGCGGACACCGCCCTCGCCGAGTGCCGCGCGGTGTATTCCTGGTCCGCGGTCGCGGACCGGATCATGCGGGTGTACGGCAGCGTCGCGGGCCGGGCGCCCGACCGGGGGTTCGAGCCGGCGCTGCCGCGCGACCCGTGCCGGTATCGCGCCAGCCCGCACCTGCTGTGAGCACCGCCTCCCGGCCCGCAGGCCGGACGGCGCTGCTGTTGTCGCCGCATCTGGACGACGTGGCGTTCTCCTGCGGCGGCACCGCGTCGAGCCTGGCGGCCGCCGGCTGGACGGTGGTGGTGGCGACCGCGTTCACCCGGTCGGTGCATCCCGCCACCGGCTTCGCGCTGGCCTGCCAGCGGGACAAGGGGCTGGACGACGCCGTGGACTACATGGCCGTGCGCCGCGTGGAGGACGAGGCCGCCTGTCGCGTCCTCGGCGCGCGGCCGGTGCTGCTGGACCTGGCCGAAGCGCCCAACCGCGGCTACGGCTCCGCGTCGGCGCTGTTCGCGTCGCCGTCGCCGCAGGACGCGGTGGCCGGGCCGCTCGGCGTCCTGCTGGCCGGGCTGGTGGCCACGGAGCGGCCGGACCTGCTGCTGGCGCCGCAGGGATGCGGCCGTCACGTCGACCACCTGCAGCTCATCGCCGCCCTGCTGGCCCTGCCTGGCCCGCTGCCGCCGCTCGGCTTCTACCGCGACACGCCGTACGTGATACGCGACCGCGACGCCGAGCCCGACGCGCGCGTCGCGGCACTGGCGACGGTCCCGGTGGTGGTGCCGCTCAGCCGGCGGGCACGTGCGGCGAAGCAGGAGGCGGTCAACTGCTACCGCACCCAGCTCGGCTACCAGTTCGGCGGCACGGCGCAGGCGGCGGAGGCGATCGAGCGCCTGATGCTCCGGGAAGCCGAGGGCCACGCGTGCAGCCACGCCGAGCGCCTGATCCTGTCCGATCCCGCCGTGCTGGCCGGGATCGCGTCGTGACGCGGGTGCCGGCGCCCGGCCCATCCATCATCGGCAACACGGGAGACACCGACGCGTGACGCAGGACCATGCCGCCATCGCGAGGCTGTTCCGGGACAGCATGCCCGCCGGGGCCGAAACGCTTGCGTTCCGGATCGACTCGCTCGACCGGCTCGGCATCCCGGTGGTGCAGGCCAACCTCGTGTCTCCCGACCGGCCCACCGTGATCGGCCACGGCTACGGCTTCACCGAGGCCGAGGCCGCGACCGGGGCACTCGGCGAGCTGTGCGAGGAGGTGCATCTCGGCAGCTGGCTCAAGCGGCAGGAGCCGGTGGAGGCGAGCTTCAACGCCCTTCTGGCGCGTCTGGGCCGGTCCGGCGTCGCCGACCCGCTGACGCTCTGCCTGCCTGCCGGCTCGGACTACGATCCGGAGGCGACACGGCGCTGGCTGCCGGCCAGGCGCTACCCGTCCGACGAGACGGTGCTGGTGCCGATCGAGTGGGTGGCGATCGCCCCCTACCAGCTCGGCGGCCGTCCCGGGCTGATCACGCCGATCACCAACGGGCTCGGGGCCGGGCTGGATCTCGACCATGCGATCGCGCACGGGGTGATGGAGCTGCTGCAGCGCGACGGCAACGTGCTCACCTATCGCGCCTTCGACGCGGGCGCGGTGGTCGACTTCGACGCGCCGCTCGATCCGGACTGCGAGGCGCTGTGCCGGACGCTGCGCGAGGCCGGCATCGACGTGACCGTGAAGCTCGCCGGCACCGAGTTCGGCATCGCCAACCTTTACGTGGTCGGCGACGACAACGGGCAGGCGACCCTGCCGATCCAGATCACCGCCTGCGGCGAGGCGGCCCACCCGAACCGCATGCGCGGCCTGCGCAAGGCGCTGCTGGAGTTCGTCGGCTCGCGCTCGCGCAAGGCGGCGACGCACGGGCCGATCGGGCTGCTTCGCGACCTGCTGCCGCCGGCCTCGTTCGCGCGGCAGATGGCGGTGGCGGAAGCGCGCGACGAGGAGCCGCGCGCGCTCGACACCATGGCGGACTGGGTCGCCCAGGACGCGATGGAGCTGCGCCGCCGCCTGGTCGACACCGTGTTCCTGCGCCGGACGGAGGTTGCGTTCTCCTCGCTGCCGGACGTGTCGGAGGACCTGGGGCAGAGCCGGGCCCGGCTCGACTGGCTGTCGCGGCAGCTCGACGCGGACGGGCTGGAGATCCTGTGGGTGGACTGCTCGCCTTCCGGCTCGCCGGTGCGGGCGGTGAAGGTGATCGTGCCCGGGCTCGAAAGCGAGACCATGAGCTATGGCCGCATCGGCTGGCGCGGCGTGCGCCGGCTGCGCGCCCGCGACGACGGCCTGCTGTCGGACCGTCCGGCGGCCGGGTTGGAGCCGGTCAGGCTGCGGGCGGAGGATGCCGCGCGCGCCGGCGGCCCGGCGTTCCTGGACCTCCGCAGCATCGACGCGCGGGTGGAGCAGGTATACCCGCTGTACCGCGAGGCCAACCCGCTTTCCGCGCAGCTGGCGCTGCAGCGCCGCCGCTCCGGCGAAGCGTCCGGAACGCAGCCGACGTGACCTTGCCGCCCGACCGGTCGCGTCTTGCCGTCCTGCTGCTGCCGACCGTTCTGTTCGGCGTCGCCGGGGCCGGCAGCGCGATCCTGGCGTTCGGCCTCGACCGGGTGTGGATGGCGCCGCTGTGGCTGCTGTTCGGGTTGTCCTACGGGCGCATGGCGCTGAGCGCCGCGAGCCCGCTGGCCGGGCTGCTGCCGGCGCGGCCGGAGCCGCCCCGGAGCACCGCGCCGCACGGCGGGCCGGTGCGCACGGCGCTGCTGCTGCCGGTGTTCAACGAGCCGCCGGAGCCGATCCACGCCGCCGTGCGCATCATGGCGGAGTCGCTGGACGAGGCGGACGGCGTCACGGTGTTCGTGCTGAGCGACACGCAGGATGCCGGTCGCCTGGCCGACGAGGCCCGGTTCTTCCCGCCGTTCGCGCGCGCCCTCTCGGGTGTCGGCGTCCACTACCGCCATCGCCGCCCGAACGCCGGACGCAAGGCCGGCAACATCGCCGCGTTCTGCCGCGACCATGGTGACGAGTACGACTTCGCGATCGTGCTCGATGCCGACAGCCTGATGACCGCACGCGCGATCCGCGCGCTGATCGCAGCCCTTCGCGACGATCCGGGGGCGGCGCTGATCCAGTCGGTGTCCTACCCGATCGGCGGCACCACCCTGTTCGCGCGCCTGCAGCAGTTCGGCGCCCGGCTGAACACGCCGCTCTCGGTCGCCGGGCAGCACCTCTGGCAGGGCCGGCACGGCACCTACTGGGGCCACAACGCAATCCTGCGGCTCAAGCCGTTCATCGCCGACGCCCGGCTGCCGGTGCTGCCGGGACGACCGCCGCTGGGCGGCGAGATCCTGTGCCACGACACGATCGAGGCGGCGCTGCTGCTGCGCGCCGGGTCGGCGGTGCGTCTGGCGCCGGAGATCGGCGGCTCGTTCGAGACCACCCCCAGCAACCTGGTCGACCACCTGGCGCGCGAACGGCGCTGGTGCCAGGGCAACCTCCAGCACCTGCGCCTGCTGGGCGCATCCGGCTTCCGTTTCGCCAGCCGGGTGCATATCGGCACCGGCATCCTGTACTACCTGGCCTCGCCGGTCGGGCTGCTGGCCAGCCTGCTGCTGCTGGCCACCGGCTTCGTCGGCGGCACGGCCGCGCCGCACCCGGCATGGCCGATGCGCGCCTGCCTGTGGCTGACGCTGTTCCTCCTGTTCGCGCCGAAGCTCGCCAGCCTGGGGCGTGCGCTGCTGCTGCCAGGCGCGGCGTGGCGCGGCTTCGGCGGGCGCGGCCGGCTCCTGTCGAGCGTGCTGGCGGAACAGGTGCTGGGGATGCTGTACGCGCCGATCGTGGCGGTGTCGGTGAGCGGGTTCGTGATCGACACCTTTCTGGGGCGGACGGTGGGCTGGAGCACCCAGGCGCGCGGCGACCGCCCGGTCGGCTGGGCGGAAGCGGCGCTGCGCTTCCGGGTGCACACCGCGATCGGCGTGCTGGTGACACTCGGGCTCGGCCTGCTGCATCCCGGGCTGCTGCCGTGGACGCTGCCGTTCCTGTGCGGGCTCCTGTTGTCGATCCCGCTCGCCTTCTGCTCCGGCAGCATACGGCTCGGCGCCCTGGCGCGACGCCTCGGCCTGTTCCTGACGATCGACGAGCTGGCGCCGCTGCCGGAACAGGCGGCGCTGTCCGGGGCTCCGGTGCGGTCCGGCGGTGCGGCCGGTCCGCGACCGCGCCTGGGCCAGGAGGCAACGGTCGCGGGCGGGGACTGACCGCCGCCGGCTCCGGTCTGCCTCGTCCGGGCGCCTGCGGGCGGTCCGTGCCGGCACCGGTGCGACCGCGGTCACGCCCGGCTGCCTGCACGGGATTGCACGCCGCGCCGGCTGGGCGGCCGCAGCCCGACGGCGAGCGGACGGTCGGCGCAGGCAGGGCGGCGCAGGCAGGGCGGCGATGCCTGGTCAAGCCGGCCTGCCGGCAGGGCGCGCCGTTCCCGGTTTACCGGTTGTCGTTCCGCTTCCGCACGTCTATTGCGGAAAACAGCCGTTGGCCGGGCCCGGCCGCCTGGTCTGGCGTTCAAAGCGACAGGAGCCTGGTTCCGTGACCTGTGACGTATCCTTTCGCCCCGCTGCAACCGATGGCGCGGTCGCAACGGCGTCGCGCCACCCGGCAGGCAGCCGGGCCCCGCGCGGGCCGGCGCGGAACCTGCGGATCGGCATCGTTTCTTGAGCGCGGTTCTCGACGAGCCGGTCACGTTCCGGGACGGCAGGTCGGCCGCGACCGAACCCGTCCATCCTGCCCGGCGATCGCCGGGCAGGATGGACAAGGATGGCGACCACCGGCGTCAGGCCGACAAGGACGACGAGCAGAAGGACGGGTCCGGGAACGACGAGGACCAGGACAAGGACAAGAACGGGGACAAGGACAAGAACGGGGACAAGGACGACGACAAGCAGGACGACAAGGGCGGCAGGAAGCGCTGGCCGATCGTCGTCCTGGTCATCGTCACCGTGCTGATCATCGCCGGCGGCATCGTCTGGTACTTCCTGACCAGGAACGAGGAGTCCACCGACGACGCCTACACCGAGGGCAACGCGGTTGGCATCGCGCCGCACGTGTCCGGCTACGTGGTCGAGCGGCGCGTGGACGACAACGACTTCGTCCATGCCGGCGACCTGATGCTGCGCATCGACCCGCGCGACTACGTCACCGCGCGCGACCAGGCGCAGGCCAACCTCGACCTGGCCCAGGCCCAGCTCCGCAGCGCCGAGATCGACCTGGAGATCGCCCGGGTCCGCTACCCGGCGGACCGGCAGCAGTCGCAGGCGCAGCTCGACCAGGCGCGCGCCAACCAGATCGACGCCACCCGCGAGTACAACCGGCAGCGCACGGTCGACAGGCGCGCCACCACGCAGGCCACCATCGACCAGGCGACGGCGCAGTATCGCAGCACCAGCGCCACCACCCGGCAGGTCGAGGCGCAGCTGCAGGTGTCGTCGCTGGTGGGCCCGAACATCGCCTCCACCGCCAGCACGCTGAAGCAGCGGCAGGCGCAGGTGGAGCAGGCGGCGGCGAACCTGGCGCAGGCGCAGCTGAACCTGTCCTACACCGAGATACGCGCGCCGCAGGACGGCAGGGTCACGCGTCGCAACGTGTATGTCGGTACCTACGCCCAGGCCGGGCAGCAGGTGTTCTACCTGGTTTCGCCCGACACCTGGGTGGTGGCCAACTTCAAGGAAACCCAGCTCAACCGAATGCGGATCGGCCAGCACGTCACCATCCACGTGGACGCCTATCCCGGACTGAAGCTGCACGGGCACGTGCAGAGCATCCAGCAGGGCAGCGGCGCCCGGTTCACCACCTTCCCGTCGGAGAACGCGACCGGCAACTACGTCAAGATCGTGCGGCGCGTCCCGGTGAAGATCCTGATCGACGACGGGATCGACCCGCAGCAGGGCCTGCCGCTCGGGCTGTCGGTCGAGCCGACGGTGGAGCTCAAGTGAGCGGCAGCGGCGGCGCCAAGCACAATCCATACCTGATCGCCATCGTGGCGACGCTCGCCGCCTTCATGGAGGTGGTCGACACCACCATCGTCAACGTGTCGCTGCCGTACATCGCCGGCGACCTCGGCGTCAGCACCGACAACGCCGCCTGGACCCTGACCACCTACCTGGTCGCCAACGGCATCACCCTGACGGTGTCGGCATCGCTGTCCAAGCAGCTCGGGCGCAGGAAGTACTTCCTGATCTCCATCGCCGGCTTCACCGCCACGTCGCTCGCCTGCGGCCTGTCCACCAGCTTCGGCGAGCTGCTGCTGTTCCGCGGCCTGCAGGGGCTGTTCGGCGGCGGGCTGCAGCCGATGCAGCAGGACATCGTGCTCGACACCTTTCCGCCCGAGCAGCGCCAGTCCGCGCTGTCCATCACCGCGGTCGCCACCATCATCGCCCCGGTGGTGGGACCGCTGATCGGCGGCTACCTGACCTTCAACTATTCCTGGCACTGGATCTTCCTGATCAACGTGCCGGTCGGGCTGCTGACCATCTTCGGCGTGGTGGCGCTGATCGAGGACACGCCGGAGATGAAGCGCGCGGTGCGCAGGGCGCCGCGCTTCGACTGGATCGGCACGATCTTCATCGGCCTGGCGCTCGGCTGCATGGAGCTCGGCGCCGACCGCGGCGAGGACTACGACTGGCTCGCCTCGAACTTCGTGCGCATCATGTTCGCCCTGTCCGTCATCGGCTACGTCGGCGGGGTGTTCTACCTGCTGTATGCGAGGCATCCGGCGGTGAACCTGCGTGTGTTCAAGGACCGCAACTTCGCGCTGTCCTGGTGGTCGATGGCGATGATGGGCTTCGCGCTCTATGCCAGCGCCATCATCATGCCGCTCTTCTCCCAGAACGTGCTCGGCTACAACTCGGTGCTGGCCGGCTGGGTGCTGGCACCCGGCGCCGTGGTGCTGTGCATCCTGATCCCGATCGTGAGCCAGGTGATGAAGGTGGTTCCGGTGAAGTGGGTGATCACCGCCGGCGGCTTCGCGCTCGCGGCGTCCTGCTACTACTCGATGGACCTGGTGCCGGACCTCGACTTCTTCCACGTGTCGCTGTACCGCGCGGGCCAGACCGCGGCCCTGTCGCTGCTGTTCGTGCCGCTCAGCGCCAGCGCCTATTCCACCATCCCGCCGCAGCTGAAGGAGGACGCGGCGAGCCTGTTCACCATGGCGCGCAACGTGTTCGGCGGCGTCGGCATCTCGATCGGCACCGCACTGGTCACCGACCACGAGCAGATCAGGCAGGCCCACCTGGTCAAGTACCTCGACCCGACCAACCAGCCCTACAACGTGCTGCTGCAATCGGTGCAGCAGGCGGAGGTGACCTATGGCAGCGCCGCCGACCAGGCGGCGGCGTCGGCGCCGGGTCAGGTGTTCCAGATCCTGCAGACGCAGACCAGCACGCTGGCCTACACGGACGTGTTCTTCATCATCGGCCTGCTGTCTCTGAGCATCGCCGTCGCCGCCGTCTTCATGTCGAACGCCAAGCCGGGTGCCGGAGGCGGAGGCGCGGGTTGAGCCTCGACCGCCGCAGGTTCCGGCAGACCGGTCGTGACCGGAAGGAGGCGATCGGCGTGCATCCTGCCTGCAGCAGGAGCGGATGCCGGTCACGGCCAGGCGGCGGCCGAGGTCGTCCGGACCGCACATTCCCCTGATCGGGAAGAACGGCCGCAACGGGCCTCTTTGTCGAAACGGCCGGCAGGCGCATCCTGCGTCCCGTCATGCCTGTAAGGATGCCGCGGGACGCCATGAAGCACAGCCACGATCCCTATCGCCGGTTCGGCGTCGCGATGCCCGAAGCGTCGCCGGCTCGCGCGACGATCGCGAACACGCCGCCCCTGCCGGTGGTGGACTACGCCGCCGTCGGCCGGACGGCGCCGACGCTGCTGGCCACGCCGGCCGGTGCGCTGCCGAAGGCGTCGGCCGTGGTGATCACCTGGGCGGAAGCCGAATGGGCCGCGATGCAGCAGGTGTTCTGCGCCGGGGGCACCACGATGCCCTACGCCGACAGGACGCGCAGCGACTGGAGCGGCTGGCAGACCTTTTCGCGGAACCTGCCGGGAAACGCCCCTTCGGGCTGGACCGAATGGGGCAGCTATCGCCTGGTCGAGATCGACGGCAGGCCGGTGCTGCTGTTCAAGTCGAACACCCACCTGGATTATCCGGGCGCCAGCTTCCTGGAGGCGCTGATCAGGCTGCTGATCGCCGACGTCGAGCCGGCGCTGATCCTGTCGATCGGCACCGCCGGCGGGGCCAGGCCGACCGACCACATCGGCACGGTGCGCGCGGTGAGCGCCGGCACGCTCTACGAGACCGGCCAGCCGGCGTCGAAGTGGCCGGAATACCGGAACGGCTGGACCGCGGGCGACGCCGCGTTCGGCGCCGACCTGTCCAGGCTGCTGTTCCCGATCCCGACCACGCCGGACGACCTCCGGTCGCTCGCGGCAAGCCTGAACGGGAAGTCCGGCACCGACTACACGCTGGCGCAGCTCGATCCGGACGGCCTGAACCTCGGCGACGCGATGCCGCAGGTCGACGACCAGACCGGCGGCGGCGTGTCCCTGCTGACGACGTCCAGCTTCGTGGTCGGAACCACCGCGGGCGACTTCCAGGCCTACAGCGCGATCGAGATGGACGACGCCGTGATCGGCGAGGTGTGCGCCGCGAGCGGCACCGCGTTCGGCTTCATCCGCAACGTGTCGGACCCGGTGCAGAACGCGGCCCTCCCCGCCAAGGTGCAGGGAAGCTGGGGCAGCGTCGTGTACGACGCGTACGGCTTCTACACGAGCTACAACGGCGCGGTCGCGGCCTGGGCGGTGCTGGCGGCCGGCAGCTGACGGGGCGGATCGACGCGGCGGATCGACGGGGCGCCGCCGCCGGCAGCGTGTCGTCGCCGACCGCCGCCGAACCGGGCCGGTGCCCATCGCGGGCATGGCCTGATGCCGTCGGTCCGGCAAGAAGAGGATGTCCGGACCACGGACGTCCCCGCAAGAACGCGACCACCGGCACGGCTGACGATCGGCGCGCGGAAGCCGTTCGTAGCGCTGACGCGGTCGACGTGTTTCCGTCCGCTGAACGACATGCACCCAGGGTCCGGACCCGGGCAGCCTCGGGGCGAGGTTCCGCTTCCGACGACGAGCAAGTCCGGGACGTTCCCGACCGCCCACCAGGACCGGGCGTAGAAGCGACCTGAACGGGAGACACAGGCGACATGGCGAGCGACACGAACGTTCGGGCCGGCCGGTGCCATTGCGGTGCGGTGCGTTTCGAGGTGACGCCCAGCGACGGCTTCAAGTCGATCCGCCGCTGCACCTGCTCCTACTGCCGAATGCGAGGTGCCGTCGTCGTCATGGCGGAAACGGGCGGGATCAAGGTCGTGCAGGGCGAGGATGCGTTGACATGCTACCGCTTCCATACCGGATCAGCGCAGCACTTCTTCTGTTCCCGTTGCGGAATATACACGCATCATCAACGACGGTCGGATCAGAACCTGTATGCCGTGAACGTAGCCTGCCTGGACGGAGTGAGCCCGTTCGATTTTCCCGAGGTGCCTGTCATGGATGGCGTCAACCACACGAACGACACCGGCAGGCCGACGCGTCGTGCAGGCACGCTCCGCTTCATCCCGGCTGACCAGCCATCCCTGTCAGCCGATGACCCCTCGACGATGCTCCCGCATGGAAGCTGACCGTCTTCAACCGTTTGTTGCAGATTTCGATGCCGCGGAGCGACGGTGCGCGGTCAGCACCGTAGGGCGATCACGGCGGCCAGTGCGATCCCCGAGGCGTGGTTCCGCGCCGGCGCGTCGTCGCGGATGGCGATGCGGCGGAAGTCCTCCAGACGGCAGAAGGCGGCCTTGATGCGCCGGCCTCTGCGGTGGCGGTCCTGTCGTGGCGGATCTTCCGCCTTGGGCCGCGCTGGCCGGGAATGATCGGCGTGATGCCCCTGGCCCGCAGGCCGGTGCGCAGCCAGCCGGAAGGACGCGTCCCGCCGGCAGCCTCGGCCGTCAAGCGCGCAGGTCCATCGGCGCCGCGGCCGGCTCGTCGGCGTCGACGATCGCGTCGATCAGGGCGGGGCCCGGAGTTGCCAGCGCCGCGCGGATCGCGGGGCCGATCTCGGCCGGCGTGGCGCAGCGGAACCCGGCGGCGCCCACCGCCCGGGCATAGGCGGCGAAGTCGATGTGGCCCAGCGCGCAGCCGTATTCCGGATAGCCGATGTCGCGCTGCTCGAACCTGACCTCGGCCAGCGAGTCGTTGTTCAGCACCAGCACGGTGAGGTCCAGCCGGTGCAGCACCGCCGTGGACAGCTCCGCCATCAGCATCGCCAGGCCGCCGTCGCCCACCACCGCCAGCGAGGGCCGGTCGGGATGGGTGAACGCGCCGGCGATCGCCAGGGGCAGGCCGGAGGCCATGGTCACCAGCGTGCCCGATCCGGTCCAGCCCTGTCCGGCACGGAGCCGGATGTGACGGGCGGCGAACTGGGTGTTGGCGCCGCAGTCGAGGCTGAACATGGCCTGGTCCGGCGCCAGCTCGCCGAACGCGCGCACCACCGTCTGCGGACGCAGCCGCGGACGCTTCTGCGTGTCTTCCACCCTGCGCAGCAGCGCGTTCCAGTCGCGCACCCGCTCCTGCGCCCGGAACAGGAAGCGCCGGTCGTCCTGGCGACGCAGCAGCGGCTGCAGCGCCGACAGGGTGGCCCGCATGTCGCCGACCAGACCCAGCTCCACGGGGAAGCGCAGCCCGATCCGGTCCGGGCAGCGGTCGACCTGCACGCCGCGCGCCTGTCCCGGTGCCGGGTAGTAGTCGGTCCACGGCATGGTGGAGCCGAGGATCAGCACGGCGTCGCATTCCGCCATCGCTTCCCGCGACGGCAGGGTGCCGAGATGGCCGATGCCGCCGGTGCACAGCGGATGGTCGTCCGGCAGCACCGCCTTGCCGAGATAGGCCTTGGCCACCGGGGCGGCCAGGGTGTCGGCCAGGCGCTCCAGCTCCGGCCCGGCCCCGAGGCAGCCCTGCCCGGCCAGGATCGCCACGCGCCGGCCGCCGTTCAGGATGTCGGCCGCCGCCGCCAGCTGCGCCGGGGGAGGCACCCCGTCCGGATCGCTCCACGACGCGGCCAGCGGGCTGCGCGCGAACCGCACCGAGGGCCTGTCCTCGCTCAGGCGCAGCGTCTGCACGTCCTTGGCGATCGTCAGGTGCGCCACCCCGCGCGCGTCGCGGGCGGCGCGGCAGGCGCGGTCCACCACGTGCAGCGCGTGCGCCGGGCCGCTGACCCGCTCGTTGAACGCCGCCACCTCCTGCATCAGGCGCACGGTGTCGACGCTCTGGGGGTAGCGCATGCCCTCCATGTCGTGGAACGTCGAGCCGGTCAGCGCCAGCACCGGCGAGCCGTCCAGCCTGGCGTCGAACAGGCCGTTCAGCAGGTGGATGGCGCCGGGACCGGTGGTGGACACGCACACGCCGAGGCCGCCGCCGTGCTTGAACACGCCGGAGGCCATGAACGCCGCCGCCTCCTCGTGCCGCACGCCGACAAAGGCGATGGCGCGCTGCCGTTGCCGCAGCGCCTCGATCAGCGGGTTGATGCCGTCGCCGACGATGCCGAAGGCGTGGGTGACGCCCCAGTCGACCAGCACGTCGACCACGATCTCGACCGTGCTCGGGTCCGGACCGTGCCTTGCCGGAACGGACGGGTCCGGAGCGGCGGCTGCGGCAACGCCCGAGGCGGCGACCGCGCCGATCCCGGCCAGGCCGAACAGCGTCCTGCGTCGAAGGTCGGCGACGTGCCGATCCGGCCCGGCCGTCATCGACCGTCACGCAGCCGGGCGGCGGCGAAGGCGATCGCGTCGCCGGCGTTGTCGAACAGCCCCGCCACGCCGCAGGCCATCATCAGGTTGTCGGCCAGCGGCGACGCGAACTCCTCCACCGCCATGGTGCGGTCGTCCCGCAGCACGCCGTCCGGTCCGCGCGCGACCGGCATGGCGGCCGACACCCGCTCGACAAGCGAGCGCCCGTCGGTGGTGTAGCCGACCACCAGCCTGCCCAGGGCCGAGGCGGCGCCCATCTCGTAGGCGGTGCCGGGGTCCATGGACGGCCCGCGGAACGGCGTCATGTTCGCGACCAAGGCGTCGCAGCGGCGGATCATCGCCATGTTGGCGTCGCGTATGGCGACAGGATCGTGAACAACGTTCACGGAATCGTTGTCGATCGGGAACAGCCCGGCCACGCCGGCCGCCGCGCACAGCGCCTTCAACGCCCTGCCGCGTGCCGCCGCGTCCGGCGCGAACACGTCCGGGCCGGCCAGGTAGAGCAGCGGCGGGTGGTCAGGAAGCCGGGACATCGCCTTCCCGTCGCTTGAGGTTCAGCCGAAGCAGGCTGACCGAAGCGGCCAGCAGCGCGAAGCCGGCCGCGACGGCCACCGACACGGTGGTGCCGCGTCCGGGCACCAGCGAGAAGATGGTCGCCACCAGCGCCGCCCCCAGGGTCTGGCCGAGCAGGCGGGCTGTGGACAGCATGCCGCCGGCGCTGCCGGAGCGCGCGCGGGGCGCGGCCTGGAGCATGGCGCGGTTGTTCGGGGTCTGGAACAGGCCGAAGCCGACGCCGCACAGCGCCAGCCGCCACACCAGGGCGAGGTCGGTGGGCCGTGCCGGCAGGCCGACCACCAGCACGAGCCCGGTTGCCAGCACGAGCAGGCCGAGCCCGCCCAGCAGGCCGGCGGGGTAGCGGTCGGACAGCCGGCCGGACACGGGGGCGAGAACCGCGAGCGCCACCGGCCAGGGGGTCAGCAGCAGGCCGGTCTGCACCGCGGACCGGTGCAGCGTACCCTGGATGAAGAACGGCAGCGACACGAAGGCCAGCATCTGCGCCGCGAAGGCGGCGATCGAGGTGCCGATCGACAAGGCGAACACCGGGATGCGCAGCAGGTCCAGCGGCAGCAGCGGCGCCGGGCGGCCGAGCTGCCGACGCACCAGCACGGTGCCGCACAGCGCCGTCAGCACGGCGAGCGCGAGCACGACCGGCAGGCCGAGCCCGTGGCCGGCGCCGTCGACCGAGGCGATCAGCAGGCCGAAGGTGGCGGCGCTCAGCAGGGCGCTGGGCCAGTCGAACCGGTGCGTGGCGCGTGGCGGCTCCGGCAGGCTCCAGATCGCCACCGCCAGCGCCGCGACGCCGATCGGCACGTTGATCGCGAACAGCCAGGGCCAGGAGGCGACGGACAGGATCCCGGCCGCGACCGTGGGGCCGAGCGCTGCCGAGATCGCCACCACCAGGGCGTTGAGGCCGACGCCGCGGCCGAGCAGGCGGCGCGGATAGATGAAGCGGGTCAGGGCGGCGTTGATGCTCATGATCCCGGCGGCGCCGAAGCCCTGCACCACGCGCGCCGCGGTCAGGGTGAGCAGGGAGTCCGACAGCGCGCAGACCAGGGAGGCGAGCGTGAACAGCAGCAGGCCGATCCGATAGATGCGCGCATAGCCCAGGATCTCGCCGAGCGAGGCCAGCGGCAGCAGGCTGACGGTGATCGCCAGCTGGTAGGCGTTGACGATCCAGATCGAGGCGGCGGGCGTCGCATGGAGGTCCACCGCGATGGTGGGCAGCGCCACGTTGGCGATCGCGCCGTCGAGCACGGCCATGGTGACGGCGAGCGCCACCGCCAGCATCGCCCAGTAGCGGCGGGGAACCGGGAGGCCGTCCTGTTCGGGCGGGGAGGGCG
>CALMVN010000114.1:554-3264 GCA_937873225.1 uncultured Acetobacteraceae bacterium | reverse complement strand
GCAGCAGCTCCAGGCTGCCGGCGATGCCGGTCAGCAGGTTGTTGAAGTCGTGCGCGAGGCCTCCGGTGAGCTGGCCCACCGCTTCCATCTTCTGCGACTGCCGCAGCGCCGCCTCGGCCTTCATCAGCGCCTCGGTGCGGGCATCCACCTGGCGCTCCAGGTCCGCCGCCAGCAGGGCGAGCGCATGCTCCGCCCGCCGGCGCTGCACCGCCATGCGGGTGCGGTGGGCGACCTCGCGGATCAGGGCGATCTCCTCCGCAAGCCAGTCCCGGGCGGTCGCGTGGTTGAGGTAGAACAGCGCGACCAGCCCGTTCTCCTCGGTCAGCGGCACGTTGACCACCGCCTGGGCGCTGATCGCCTTGAGCGCGTCGGCATGGCCGGCGGTGCGCGGGTCGTTGTCCGCATCGGCGAACACCACGGCCTCGCCGCGCTTCAGGTCCTCGATGTAGCTGCCGAAGTCGCGGAACCGGAGCACGCCGGCCAGGCTGCTGATGCCGGGCGCGTTCCAGTCGCGCTCGATGGTGATGGTCTCGGCCTCGAGGTCGATGGTGCCGTAGCCGGCCCGGCTGACCTCCAGCGCCCGTCCCAGGATCTCCGCCGACGCGAAGGCCAGCTCGCCCGGGTCTTCCAGGCTGCGGAAGCGGTCGTCCAGGGCGAGCAGGGCCTGGTTGCGCCCTTCCGCCCGACGCCGGTCGGTGATGTCGACCGAGGTGCCGGCCAGGCAGATCGGGGTGCCGTCGGGCGCGCGCAGCAGCTGGGCCCGGACCTGCAGCCAGGCCACGAGGCCGTTCGGGCGGACCACGCGATAGGCGATGTCGTAGTCGGTGCCGGTCTCTATGCTGTGACGGACCGCCGCCTGCATCCTGGGCCGGTCCTCGGGATGCACCGCGTCGCGCAGCGCGTCGTAGGGGAACGGCAGGGCGGGGTCGCGGCCGAAGTTCTCGCGGCAGATGCGCGAGGTGGTCAGCGTCTGCGTTGGCAGGTCGAACTCCCAGATGCCGAGCCGCCCGGCCTCGGTGGCGAAGCGGAGCCTGGCCTCGCCGTCGGCCTGGGCACGCAGCCGGTCGCCGAGCTCGGCCATCAGCGCCGAGTTGCGGCTTTCCAGGCCGGCCAGGCGCTCGCGCTCGAGCGTCACGTCCACCTGGCTGGCGAAGAAGTAGGCCAGCTGGCCCGCGGCATCGAGCACCGGCGCCAGCAGCAGCCGGTTCCAGAACGTCGAGCCGTCCTTGCGGTGGTTGCGCAGGTCGATCTCGATCGAGGTCACCGCCTGCACCGCCGCACGAACCTGCGCCACCGCCTCCGGGTCGGTCTCCGCGCCCTGCAGGAAGCGGCAGTTGCGTCCCAGGATCTCGTGGCGCCCGTAGCCGGTCAGGCGGCAGAACGCGTCGTTGGCGAACACCACCGGGTTGTCGTGCTGGCGCGGGTCGGTGACGATCATCGGCATGCGGGTCGCCCGCACCGCCGCCACGAACGGGTCGGTGCCGTCGTCGCGCCCGCTCAGCCCGGCGCCGATGCGGGCCAGGTCCGCATCGAGCCGGGATTGTTGTCCGGCGTCCGGCCGGGCATCTCCCGGGCGGGCGTCCCCGGGCTGGGGATCCGCAGGATGGGCGTCGTGATGCCGGTCGGTCATGGAGCCGGTCAGCCGGGACGGCCCGGGGCGTGACCGCGGCATCCGGTTGCGGACGCTTGCGCCTTGACGGTCACGGTAACGGTCGGCACGGCGCTGGCGGTCATCGCTACCCAGGATAGAGGGTTCGGCCCGTCACGCAACTCGCCGGTCCGTTGCCTGCAGGGCGGCAGGCCGGTCGCCGTCCTGCAGGGTTTTCATCGCCCGGCGCTTGCCGGATGGTCCGGTTCCGTGGGAACCGTTCGGCTCCGAAGCCGGTCCCGAACGGACCGCTTGCGCGCCCCGCCCGCTTGCCGGGAGGACGCTGGTGGGGAGCGGATGCCGGGCTTCACCGACCTTGCCGGACAAGGCTGGCTGCAGCTGGGCGAGCTGACGCTGGCGTTCGTGCTGTCGGCGCTGGTCGGGCTGGAGCGCGAGGTCCGGCAGAAGGCGGCGGGCCTGCGCACCTACACCCTGGTCGGCGTGGCGGCGGCGCTGTTCATGCTGATCTCCAAGTACGGCTTCAACGACGTGCTGGTGCAGAACCGGGTGGTGCTGGACCCGTCGCGGGTGGCGGCCCAGGTGGTGTCGGGCATCGGCTTCATCGGCGGCGGCGTGATCTTCATGCGTCGCGACCTGGTGCGGGGCCTGACCACGGCGGCGTCGGTGTGGCTGACCGCGGCGCTGGGCATGGCGTGCGGCGCCGGGCTGCCGGTGCTGGCGCTGGCGACCACGGTCGGCCACTTCGTCATCATGCTGGGGTTCCCGGTGCTGGTGCGCCGGCTGAAACGGCACCGGCGCACCGCGAGCGAGATCCACATCTCCTATGCCGACGGGCGCGGCCTGCTGCGCACCATCCTGATCCGCTGCACCGAGCTGCGCTTCGCGATCGACCAGGTGCGGCTGAGCCGGCCCGGGCACCCGTTCGACGCGGGCGGGGCGCAGGACGCCCTCGACGAGGAGGGCGCCGACGCCGAGGTCGCGGACGGCCCGGCAGGCAGGCTGGTCAGCCTGCACATGCAGGTGATCGGCAAGCGGCCGGTGTCGCACCTGGTGGCGGGGCTGAGCGACATAGACGGGGTGGTCGAGGTGGGACTTGTGGAC
>CALMVN010000114.1:0-544 GCA_937873225.1 uncultured Acetobacteraceae bacterium | reverse complement strand
GTGTAGATCGGCGCCCTGACCTGGGTCAGGCTTGACGAGCGCACCGGCCGCTTCGTTTCGAAGAAGCGCAAGCACGCGTCGTTCCAGGCAAGCCCGCAGAAATCGAGCATTCGTCGGATGTTCCCGGCAGGCTCCGCGACCAGGGCCTCGTACTCCACCTCGAGCAGGCGGGACGACGGCAGCAGGCCGCGCCAATGCGCCATCAGGCCGTCATAGGCCCTGTGGTACAGGCCGATCTCGCGCAGGACGTAGCTGAACTCGTGCCCGGTGGTGAACAGCCTCGAATAGCATGACAATCCGACATCCATCGGGTCGCGCCGGCAGTTGATGATCCTCGCCTGCGGCAGCATCAGGTTGATGAGGCCCATGTGCAGGAAGTTGTCCGTTCTCTTGTCCACCGTGCGACGGTCGTTGCCGGCCCGTTGCCGCGCGAACCGCAGGTAGGAGCGGCCCAGCGCACGCACCTCCTCCTGCGACAAGGCGTTCACCCGCTCGGCCAGGCCCGGCGCGCCCGCCTCGTCCGACGTGCGGAACAGGGACGCCA
>CALMVN010000113.1 GCA_937873225.1 uncultured Acetobacteraceae bacterium | reverse complement strand
GATCTACACCATCCTGGCCCAGCTGAAGCACGTTATCGAGAACCATGCCGCCAGCGCTGCAGACAGGGCGCAAGCCGGTAAGCTGCGGTCCACCATGAGCGGGCCGGTCCATTACGCTTCGATCTGGGTGAGGACCCTCCGCGCCATCTGCCTCGGCGTCGCGACCATGGTGAGCTACGAAAGGTATTGTGCGAACGCTGGGTGAGCGTCCGGGCAAGTCGCACATGATCCCCGGGCAAGGCGACAGCGCCGAGGTCGTCGGCTCTGTTCTGATCAGCACCGCTGGGTTCACTGGGCTGCCTGTCAGCACCACCCACATCATCACGTCGGGCATTGCAGGCACGATGATCGCGGGTAGGCGTTCGGTGCAACATGTTGATCCGCATCGGCCTTGCCTGGTTGTTCACGCTCCCTGCCACCGTCGTCAGCGCCGACGTGCTGTTCTACTTGATGACAGTCCAGGCCTATAATGAATCAGGGCGTAGCACCGCCCAGGCAGGAGAGGCGCAACTCGTCGGAGTGCGAACGGCAACCACGAGAAGCTGCTGGCATCTCAAGACTGGATTAGGAAGTCCAGCCGTAAACATGAACTAGTGTCAGGATGCGTGGACGCGTGTGGCAGTTGTCTGGGTTGAGTCCAGACCGATCATCTGAGGGCTTTGTCCATACATGCAGGCAATGGTCACCTTCTTATGCTCCTGCGTGTTGAAGCGGACGCTTCACCAGATAGTAAGTTCAAAGTGATTGCTCCGCCCGAAGCTGACCTCGACGAGGTGTGGGCGCTCCGTCGTCGTGGATATACTGTTCGACGCGACATGGCTATTTCGACCTGAACTTGAAGCTTGACTGGCAGATGCTTCACATGACGGCCGTATCCCGGCATCCTGCATGCCATCGAGTAGTTGATCCAAAGCGCATCTGGTTGATCACTCCGGCAGCATCCGGAATGCGACAGAACAACCTAGCGCATCGAAGGTGGTTGTTGCGAGACCACAGCTGATTGAAGTGGTTCTGGCCTGAGTGGAGCGGAAATGCGTGAAGTCTCTGTCGCGGCGGCACCGGCCAGGGGCACCAGCGCATCAAGGAAGGTGGACGCGCAAGCCTCCCAGCTGAAGCGCTCGGCATGTGCGCGGCAGGCGGCGCGGTCGGCGTCGAGGGCCACAAGAGCCGCCGAGCGCAGGTCATCTGATACCGCACCGACCCTGCCGTTCGTGCCAGCCAAAACGTCGCGCGGGCCGGTCACGTCATAGGCCGCCACGGGCACGCCGGCGGCCAGCGCTTCCAGCAGAACCAGGCCGAACGTGTCCGTGCGGCTGGGGAACACGAACACGTCGCCGCCGGCGTAGGCCGCAGACAGCTCAGCTTCCGCGAACGGTCCGGCAAACACCACACCCGGATAGCGCGCTTTGAGCTGCGGAAGCTGCGGACCGCCGCCGACCACGACCTTGGATCCGGGCAGGTCAAGATCCAGGAACGCCTCGATGTTCTTCTCCACAGCGATCCGTCCGACATAAAGGAACACCGGCCGCGACAGTCCGTGCTCCGCCACCCAGTCGCGGCGCGGATCCGGAGTGAAGCGGGCGAGGTCCACGCCGCGCGACCAGGGCACGAGGCGGCGGAAGCCGCGGCTGTCCAGCTCGCGCCGCAGGCTTTCGGTCGCCACCAGCGTTCCGGCTGATGCGTTGTGGAACCGGCGCATGACCCGGTAGGACAGGACGAGCGGCAGGCCGGTGCGGGCGTGGAGGTATTCGGGGAAGCGGGTGTGGAACGAGGTGGTGAAGGCCAGCCTCCGCCGCCTGGCCCAGTGCCGCGCCGCGAGGCCAAGCGGCCCTTCGGTTGCGATGTGCAGCCGGTCCGGCCTGAACTCGGCAATGATCCGGGCCAGCCTGCGTCCGGGCAGCAGGGACAGCCTGATCTCGGGATAGGTCGGGCAGGGCAAGGTGCGAAAGCGGTCCGGCCCTACCACCTCGACCGCATGGCCCATCTCCCGCAACTCGGTCGCGACGGTGGACAGGGTGCGGACCACGCCGTTCACCTGCGGCATCCAAGCGTCGGACACGATCAGGATCCGGCGCAAGGAGGCCACGAGGCTCATGCGGCGACCGGTCGCGATGGCGTCCGGACATTGGTCCTGGCCGGACGCGTGCCCAAAAAGGACAGGCCGCGCCGGCGTGGCCAGTCGATCAGCTCCAGCCTGCCATCCGCGTGCTCCACGAGCGCGGTGCAGCTTTCCACCCAGTCGCCATCGTTGAGGTAGAGCACGCCCTCGATCTCGCGCATCTCGGGGTGGTGGATGTGGCCGCACACCACCCCGTCCAGCCCGCGGCTCCGCGCTTCCGCCGCCAGCGCCAGCTCGAAGCGATCGATCGCCTTGACCGCCCCCTTCACCTGCCGCTTCAGCCAGGCCGAAAGCGAGCGATACGGCAGGCCCAGCCGTCGGCGCAGGAGGTTGAACCAGCGGTTCACCACAAGCGATGCCGCGTAGGCGCGGTCGCCAAGCAGGGCGAGCACGCGGGCATAGCGCACCACGCTGTCGAACTCGTCGCCGTGCATCACCAGCAGCCGCCTGCCGTCCGCGGTCCGGTGCACCGCGTCCTGGCACAGCCGGATCCCGGCGATCTCCAGCCGGGTCGGCAGCCAGGCGCGCATCATCTCGTCGTGGTTGCCGGGAATGTAGAGCACAGTCGTGCCCGCGTTCGCCGCGGCCAGGATCAGGCGGAGCACACGGTCGTGGTGGCCGTCCCAATACCAGGAGCGGCGCAGACGCCAGCCGTCGATGATGTCGCCGACCAGGTAGAGCGTGTCGCAGCGCGTATGGGACAGGAAGTCGGCCAGGAACTCAGCCCGGCTGCCGCGTGTGCCGAGATGCACGTCGGACAGGAAGACCGCCCGGTAGTGCGTGGTCTCGGCCTCAGGGCCCGCCGGCTCGGCCGCGATGGCGTTCATGAGCCCCATCCTCCGCAACGCCCGGATGAGTCGTTCCGGGCAATGGTGCAGCGTCGAGGGGCGCTATACGCCGGCTCCGCGGTCAGGATCGTGACGTTTGCATGATGAACTGGCTTCGGCGCACGGGGCGCCTGCGACGCGGGATCGTCATCCGCGGGCGCGACCGGATACAGCTATGGTGCGTCATGCTCGTCATCTACAACCCGACCGCTGGACGCAGGCGGGTCAGCCGGCTTTGGCGGGTGCTGGACGTGCTGGTGGCGCACGGCGTGCGGCTGGAGGTGGTCGAAACCTGCCATGCCGGGCACGCCGGCAGCCTGGCGCGGGAGGCGGCGCAGCGGGGTGTCGGGCTGGTGGTCGCGGCCGGCGGCGACGGCACGATTGCCGAGGTCGCCTCCGGGCTGGAGGGATCGGACGCACGGCTCGGGATCATCCCGCTCGGCACTGCCAACGTGCTGGCACACGAGCTGTCGCTGCCGAGCAACTCGACCGGCCTCGCCGCGGTGCTCGCCAACGGTTGCACCGTGCCGCTGTGGCCCGGCATCGCGCGCGGCCGCTCCGGCAGCCGCCTGTTCGTGCAGATGCTCGGCATCGGCTTCGACGCCCATGTGGTGCACCGCATCTCCCGGCCGGTGAAGCGGGCGCTCGGCAAGGGCGCCTACGTGCTGCAGACCCTGCGCGAGCTGCCGCGCTACGACTTCGCGCCGGTGCGCCTGCGCGTCGACGGCGAGGCGGCCACAGCCGGCAGCGTGATCATCGCCAAGGGCAGCCTTTACGGCGGCCCGTACCTGCTGGCGCCCCAGGCGCGCACCGACGCGCCGGGCTTCTCGGTGATGCTGTTCGAGCATGCCGGGATCGCTGCCGCCCTGCTGGCCGGCGCCGCATTGCCGCTCAACCTGCTCGGCCGCATGCCGGGCCTGGTGCACCGGCGTGCCAGCGAGATCGTCCTGGTGGACGAGGCCGGACGTCCTGCGCAGGCCGACGGCGACCCCGCCGGCACCACGCCGCTGCACGTGTCCGACGCCCGGGCGCCGCTGCGGCTGATGGTCGCTCGCAACGGCCAGTCCACAGCTCAAGATACAGAAGTTGCCTGGAAGATTTGACCATAGCTGAGGGATCTAGATGCGAAGCAACTCAATCAGTCAGAAGCAAATCAAGATGGTTGCGGGCCCCCGCAAACCAGCCTCATCACATGCCGAAAGTCATGAAAATACAGGTGGAAACGGTCGTATGCAGGCCGTCACGGTTCGATGAACTTCCGCATCAGGTCGTCGAGATCACGTTGGGCCCGTCCCGCTCCTATCTGAAAATCCTGTTCACCTTCGAGAACCCGCTTCCCAGTCCGGAAGCGGACGCGGAGGTCTTCGTCAACACCGCCAGATGTCTGTCCCCTCTGGTCGCGAAGACCTGGCTGCACGCGCCCTTGTCGCGGGGCACCGACACCGATGCGCGAGAAGCGGCCACGGGCCGCTCCCCCGGAGGGAAGGCGAGCAGGGCGCGCCACGGAGCGATGCCGTCCGGATCCTCCGGTTCATGAACGCGAACCAAGCCTGCCTCCCTGTTGCCCCCGTGGCGCGCGTGCCGGGCCGTGTCGTAGGCGGGGCCGACGCGGCGCTGCTCGATCGCGTGCAGAGCATCCAGACGAGATCGCGCCAAACCCATGATACGCCGCACTGCAGACTGGCCTGCTCGCAACCTTGCAAATCTCCTGACGCGGAACTGGTCAAAGCCTGTGCCCTGGAAGCCGCGGCCGTTTGAACCGGATCCGTGGCGTTCACCGGAAGGATACGTCGGCCGGTCCGTCAACGCGATCAACCAGCCTCGGGGATCGCCTTGACCCGCTGGGAGTCGGCCTCCTGAGCGACCTGGACCTGCACGTATGGCGGACACGGTGCGAAGCGCAGGACCGAGCCTGTCAGCTTCTCGGAAATTCTCGCCGCAGTCGTCGTGATGGTCGCCTGCATGACACCAGCAGGCCGCAATCGCCCATGGCAGGACGGTGTGATCCTGGGTATCCTGAGATAATTGACCGGCCAGTCGGCCATGATATGGAGGGCGGAGTTTTGCCTGAACCTCTTGCCGCTCACATGCCGGGGCGCAATGTTCCTGACGATCGGCATGCATGGGCGAAGGTGGCCTACCTTGTCAGCCTGTCGCGGGCGCTCGACGCCATGGAGGAGGAACGCCTCGTCCCCGACAGGAAGGTCCTCTACCAGTTCTCGGCTCGCGGCCATGACATGGCGCAGATCCTTCTCGGCCTGCGCCTGGACCGCAAGCGAGATGCGGCCTGCGGCTACTACCGTTCGCGGCCACTCCTTCTGGCGCTGGGCGTGACGCCCGAGATCGCGCTGTGTTCGGCGATGGCCCGCTCGGGCGGCTACTCGGGCGGTCGCGACATCGGCACGGTGTTCAACCATCCCAATCCGGTGGGCGCGTCCGCCTTGCCGATGTCCGGCGGCGTCGGCGCCCAGTACACGCCGACGGCGGGCTGGGCGCAGGCGATCGAGTACTACCGCTCCGTCCTCGGCGATCGCGACTATGACGATGCCATCGCGGTCGTTCTCGGAGGAGACGCGTCGGTCGCCTCGAACGGCTTCTGGTCTGCTCTGACAATCGCGACGACGCAGACGCTGCCGATGCTCTTCTTCATCGAGGACAACGGCTACGGCATCTCGGTTCCATCGAGCTTCCAGACGCCGGGCGGCGACATCGCGGCCAACCTGGGAAGCTGGCAGGGGCTGACGGTCATGAGCGGCGACGGCACCGATCCGGCCGAGACGGCGGAGCTGACGGAGGCGGCGGTCGATCACGTACGCAGGCGCAAGGGCCCGTGCCTGCTCCGGCTGACGGTGCCCCGCCTGCAGGGGCACAGCTTCCAGGACACCCAGACCTACAAGTCCGACGACGTCGTCAAGGCTGAATGGGCGCGCGACCCGCTGCGGAAGTTGCGCAGCTACCTGGTTCCAGCGGTGCTGTCGGAAGAGGAATGGGCCGATATCGAGACCCGGGCCGCGGCCGACGCGGAGCAGGGACTGGAGCGTGCGGAAGCACGCCTGGTCGCCGATCCCGACACCGTGACCCGCAACGTGTTTGCGGAACCGGGCGTCATGCAGGCGATGGGCGGCCAGTGGCCGACGGGCTACGTGCCGCCCCCGGCAACCGAGCGGGCGGCGCCCGATCGGCAGCGCATCAACATGGTGACGGCCATCCGGCGCACCCTCGAGCACGAGCTCGAGATCAACCGGCGGGTTCTCCTGTTCGGCGAGGATGTCGGCCCGAAAGGTGGCGTGCATGCCGTGACGCTCGGTCTGCAGGACAGGTTCGGCAGCGAGCGCGTGTTCGACACCAGCCTGTCCGAGGAGGGCATCATCGGCCGCGCGGTCGGCCTCGCCCTGGCGGGTCTGGTTCCCGTCGCCGAGATCCAGTTCCGCAAGTATGCCGAACCGGCCACCGAGCAGATCAACGATTGCGGCACGATGCGCTGGCGCACCGACAATCGGTTCGCCGCGCCGGTGGTGATCCGGGTGCCGGGTGGCTTCTTCAAGTGCGGCGACCCGTGGCACAGCCAGACCAACGAGGTCGCCTTCGTCCACCAGCCGGGCTGGATGGTGGCGGTGCCGTCCAACGCGGAGGATGCGGTCGGGCTGCTGCGCTCGGCCATGCGCGGCAACGACCCGGTGATCTTCTTCGAGCACCGCGCCATGCTGGACCTGGCGTGGGCGCGCCGCGCCTATCCGGGCGACGACTACGTGATCCCGTTCGGCAAGGCAGCCACCACCCGGTCCGGCGACCGCATCACCATCGTCACCTGGGGCGCGATGGTGCCGCGCTGCGAGGAGGCGGCCGAGGGCCGGTCGGCCGACGTCATCGACCTCCGCACGCTCATGCCGTGGGACCAGGGCGCCGTCCTGGCTTCCGTCCGGCGCACGCATCGCTGCCTGATCGTGCACGAGGACCTGAAGACTGCCGGGTTCGGCGCCGAGATCGCGGCGCTGGTGGCCGACGAGGCGTTCATGGACCTCGACGCGCCGGTCAGCAGGCTGACCATGCCGGACGTGCCGAGCCCGCATCACCCGGCCCTGCTCGACCGCGTCGTGCCGTCGGTCGCGCGCATACGGGACAGGATCGACGAGCTGCTGGCCTTCTGAGGACGTTCCATGATCGACATCGTTGTTCCCCTCGAGCAGGAAGGCACCACGGCGGTCGTCCGCAGCTGGCTGAAGAGGATCGGCGACGTGGTGGCCGAGCACGATCCCCTGGTCGAGCTCGAGACCGACAAGGTCACCCAGGAGGTTGCGTCGCCGGCCGCCGGCATCCTGGAGGAGATCCTGCTCGACTCCGACGCGGAGGCCGTGCCCGGCGCCGTTCTCGGCCGCCTGCGCGACGCCGCGGCGTCGCCCGATCGGGATGCCGCGGCCGTGCCGGACCGTCCGGCCGCGCCGGGCTTCGTCCAGTCCGGCGAAGCGGTCGCTGCGCC
Source organism: uncultured Acetobacteraceae bacterium (assembly GCA_937873225.1). Taxonomy (GTDB): domain Bacteria; phylum Pseudomonadota; class Alphaproteobacteria; order Acetobacterales; family Acetobacteraceae; genus Lichenicola. The sequence goes on along the minus strand of CALMVN010000113.1, from coordinate 4,045 downwards.
GCCGGCCCTGTCTCCCGCGGTCCGGAGCGGAGTGCGCCGGCACGGCCTGGATCCGGCGACCCTGACCGGCAGCGGTCGCGGCGGACGCATCACGCTCGACGATGTGCAGCGCGCCGCGGCCGGCAGGGTCGTGGTCGAGGAGGAGCAGACTCCGGGCGTCGGCATGGGTGCGCCTGCGGCAGTACCGATGGGCCGGCCTGGGCCGGATGCCGTCGCGCCGGCACCGACAGCCGCCGGGGTGACGGCGATCCCGCACGACCGGATGCGCCGCGCGATCGCCCAGAACATGCTGCACTCCGTGACGACCGCGCCGCACGTGACCGCGGTGTTCGAGGCGGATTTCAGTGCGGTCCAGGCGCACCGGCGCAGGCACAAGCCGCTCCTCGAGCGCGACGGGGTCAACCTGACGATCACCGCCTACCTGGTCGCCGCCTGCGTCGCAGCGATGCGCGCGGTGCCGACGATCAACAGCCGCTGGCACGACGACCGGCTCGACGTGCTTGACGACGTCAACATCGGCGTCGGCATCGACCTCGGCGGGAAGGGGCTGGTCGTGCCCGTCCTGCACCGGAGCCAGGATCTGTCGCTGGCCGGCATCGCCGAGCGGCTGCAGGACCTGACCGGCCGCGCCCGCTCGAACAGGCTCGGTCCGGCGGACGTGCGGGGCGGCACCTTCACCATCTCCAACCACGGCGTGTCCGGCTCCCTGTTCGCAGCACCGATCATCATCAGCCAGCCGCAATCGGCGATCCTGGGGGTGGGCAGGCTGGAGAAGCGCGTCATCGTGCGCGACGTGGACGGCACCGACACGATCCAGATCCGCCCGATGTGCTACGTTTCGTTGACCGTCGATCATCGCGTGGTGGATGGCCACGGCACCAACGCCTGGCTGACGGCCTTCGTGGACACCGTCGAAGGCTGGTCTTCCTGATGGCGGGCCACGACGTGCTCGTCGTCGGGCGGAATGCAGGCGGAGTTGCGTGAGCGAATGGCGGCCGACGGAGGTCTTCGTGCGTCCGTCGAACAGACCCGGGCAACCGGCGACGTGGTGCCTAGGGAACCACCGGGCCCTTCGCTTGTCTCAACCGGCCATCCGGTTAACCTGCGCGACGTCCGGGTCCGGGCACCGCGTCGTCTGCCGGTCGCACACGGATCCAGAGGAGCATCCCGCATGGCCATCACCGTGGAGTCCTACGCCGAGGGCCGCTGGCATCGTCCAGGAGCCGAAGCGGAGGAGATCGCGAGCGCGGTCGACGGGCACGTCGTCGCCGTCGCATCCAGTCACGGCCTCGATTTCGGGGACATGGTGACCTACGCCCGTCACGTCGGAGGGCCCGCACTTCGGGCGCTCGACTTCCACCGTCGTGCCGACCTGGTCAAGCGCCTCGCGGTGCATCTGACCGAGCGCAAGGAGGCGCTCTACGCGCTGTCCTACGACACCGGCGCCACCCGGAAGGACAGCTGGATCGACATCGACGGCGGCATCGGCACCCTGTTCTCCTACGCCTCCGCCGCCAGGCGGGAGCTGCCGAGCGAGACCTTCATCGCCGAGAACGTGGAAACGCTGTCGCGGCAGGGCACCTTCGTCGGCACCCACATCCTGTCCCCGCTGCAGGGCGTGGCCGTGCACGTCAACGCCTACAACTTCCCCTGCTGGGGCATGCTGGAGAAGCTGTCCCAGGCCCTGATCGCCGGCGTGCCGGTGATCACCAAGCCGGCCACCGTCACCGGCTACGTGGCCCACGCGGTCGTGCAGATGATCGTCGGGTCGGGGATCCTGCCGGCGGGGGCGTTGCAGTTCATCAGCGGCCGCGCCGGCGACCTGCTCGACCATCTCACCGGCCAGGACGTGCTGTCCTTCACCGGATCGATCGAGACCTCCGAGATGCTGCGCAACAACCCCGTGGTCTCGTCCAAGGCGGTGCGCTTCATCGCCGAGCGGGACAGCCTGAACGCGGCCATCCTGGGGTCAGACGCCGAGCCGGGCACTCCCGAGTTCGACCTGTTCGTCAAGGAGGTCGTGCGCGAGATGACGGCGAAGGCCGGGCAGAAATGCACCGCCATCCGGCGCGTCATCGTGCCCCGGGCGCTGGTCGAGCCGGCTGGCGCCGCGATCAGCGAGCGCCTCGGCCGGATGGTGATGGGCGATCCCCGGCGCGACGACGTCACGATGGGGCCGCTGGCGGGGATCGGCCAGCGCACCGACGTGCGACGGCGGATCGCCCAGCTGCTGCAGGACGGCGAGATCGTGTTCGGCGATCCTGACCGGTGCAGGACGCTCGGCGTTCCGGACGGCGCCGGCGCCTTCCTGTCGCCGATCCTGCTGCGCACCCCGCGCCCGCGTGACTCGATGCTGGTGCATCGGACGGAAGCGTTCGGACCGGTCGCGTCGATCATGCCGTACGACGATCTCGACGATGCCGCCGGGCTGGCGCAGCGCGGCGAAGGCAGCCTGGTCGCGTCCGTCTGCACCCATGACGACGAGGTCGCGCGCCACCTCGTCGCCGCGTTGGCGCCGTATCACGGGCGGCTGCTGCTGCTCGACCGCGACTGCGCCAGGGAAAGCACCGGTCACGGTTCCCCGCTGCCGAGCCTGGTGCATGGCGGCCCCGGCCGCGCCGGTGGCGGCGAGGAGCTGGGCGGCATGCGCGGCGTGAAGCACTACATGCAGCGCACCGCCCTGCAGGGATCGCCGGGGCGGCTGGCGAACCTGACCAGGCGCTGGATACGCGGCGCTCCGGAGGTCGTCACCGTTGAGCACCCGTTCCGGCGCGACTTCGCGGCGCTGACCGTCGGCGACACCTTCAACACGCCCTCGCGCACGATCTCGCTGGACGACATCGAGCGGTTCGCGGAGTTCTCCGGCGACAGGTTCTACGCCCACATGGACGAGGCGGCCGCGTCGGCCAACCCGTTCTTTCCCGGCCGCGTCGCGCACGGCTACCTGCTGCTGTCCTTCGCGGCCGGCCTGTTCGTCGATCCGGCGCCCGGACCCGTGCTGGCCAACTATGGGCTGGAAGCCTTGCGCTTCCTCAAGCCGGTCGTGCCGGGCGACAGCATCAGGGTCCGGTTGACGGTGAAGTCGAGGAACTCAGCCCGCGAGCCGAGCTATGGCGAGGTGCGATGGGACGTGGAGATCTTCAACCAGGATGACGAGACGGTTGCCCGCTACGAGCTGCTGACGATGTGCGCGCGACCGGTCGACGATGTCTCCCGATAAGGGCCGCTTCGTCCACCGGCGTCGCATCGTCTGGGGCGACACCGACGCCGCCGGCATCGTCTACACCCCCCGCATCGCCCATTTCGTCGTCGAGGCGGTCGAGGCCTGGTTCCGCGAGCGCCTGTCGGTCGAGTGGCTCGCGGGCCCCCGCACGCCGTTCGTCTCGCTCGGCTGCCGCTTCATCTCGCCGATGACACCCGCCGACACGATCGACGTCGAGGTTTCGCTGGTGCGGGCCGGACGAAGCGCCCTCGACTTCGCGTTGGTGGCGCGCGCGGAAAGCCGCCTGTGCTGGACTGCCGAAACGACCTGCGTGTTCGTCGATGGCGACACCTTCAAGAGCAGGCCGATCCCGACAAACCTCCTTGTGGCGGTCGAGGCGGAGCGGTCGATCGCCGTCGCCGGATAACCCGCCGACGGATCCGGTTCGCCGCCGCCTACAGGAACGTTTTCCCCTCGCGCACCAGCCGTTCCAGCAGCCCGGACGGCTCCGACCCGGCGCCCCCGCAGCGCGCGGCCGCCTCCACCTCGGCGAGCACGGCCGGCAGCCCGGCACGATCGGCGGCAAACATCGGGCCGCCCTTGCCGCGCGGAAAGCCGTAGCCGTTGACGAACACGAGGTCGATGTCGCCGGCGCGCGAGGCCACGCCGGCCTCCAGCACCTTGGCCGCCTCGTTGGCCATCACCGCCAGCAGCCGGCGGCGGATCTGCTCCGGCGCAAACGCGCGCGGCGTGGCGCCAGCCTGCCTGCGCCCGGCCTCGATCAGCGCGATGGCGTCGTCGTCCAGGACCGGCGTTCCCGTGCCGTAGCCGTACCAGCCGGCG
>CALMVN010000112.1 GCA_937873225.1 uncultured Acetobacteraceae bacterium | reverse complement strand
GTCTGGGGCCGTCCCGGGCGAAGCGGCCGGCGTGCCGCCTGCGGGCATGGCTTCGGGAAGCGTCGGCGTTTCGGGACCGTCCAGGGCATCCGGCGCTCCGGCCGCGCCGTCGAGCGCCAGCTCGATCAGCGGCGAGCCCACCGGCACCATCCGGCCGATCTCGCCGTGCAGCGCCACCACCACGCCCGACACCGGCGCGGTCATCTCCACCGTCGCCTTGTCGGTCATGACGTCGACCGTCGCCTGGTCCTCCTCGATCCGGTCGCCGACCCTGACGTGCCAGGCGACGATCTCCGCCTCGGCGACGCCCTCGCCGACGTCCGGCAGCCGGATGACGTAGTGGTCCATCGTCAACCCTTCAAAGTGCGCTGCATCGCAGCGATGATGCGGGCAGGTCCGACAAAGTAGTCCCGCTCGAAGGCGTGCGGATACGGCGTGTCCCAGCCGGCAACGCGCTCGATCGGCGCTTCCAGATGGTAGAAGCACCGCTCCTGCACCAGCGACGACAATTCGCCGCCGAAGCCCGCGAAGCGCGACGCCTCGTGCACCACGACGCAGCGCCTGGTCCTGCGCACGGAATGGAGGATGGCGTCGAGGTCGAGCGGCACGATGCTGCGCAGGTCGATCACCTCGGCGTCGATGCCGCTTTCCTCCACCGCCGACAGCGCCACGTGCACCATGGTGCCGTAGGCCAGCACCGTCACCGCCGCGCCGGCGCGCACGGTCGCGGCCTTGCCCAGCGGCACCGTGTAGTGCCCGTCCGGCACCTCGCTCGCCGGATGCTGCGCCCAGGTGCCGACCGGCCGGTCGAAGCGGCCGTCGAACGGCCCGTTGTAGATGCGCTTCGGCTCCAGGAAGATCACCGGGTCGTCGTCCTCGATGGCGGCGATCAGCAGCCCCTTGGCGTCGAACGGGTTGGACGGGATCACCGTCTTGAGCCCGGACACGTGGGCGAAGATCGCCTCCGGGCTGGAGCTGTGCGTCTGACCGCCGAAGATGCCGCCGCCATAGGGCGAGCGCACCGTGATCGGCGACCAGAACTCGCCGCCCGAGCGGTAGCGCAGCCGCGCCGCCTCCGACACCAGCTGGTCGTAGGCCGGCAGGATGTAGTCCGCGAACTGGATCTCCACCACCGGCCGCAGCCCGTAGGCGCCCATGCCGATCGCGGTGGCGACGATGCCGCCCTCGGAGATCGGCGCGTCGAAGCACCGCGTCAGCCCGTGCTTCTCGGCCAGCCCGTCGGTGGCACGGAACACGCCGCCGAAATACCCCACGTCCTCGCCGAAGATCAGCACGTCCGGATCGCGCGCCAGCATCACGTCCAGCGCCGAGTTGATCGCCCGGACCATGTTCATGGTGGCCATCAGCAGCCCAGCTCCCGGCGCTGCTCGACGATGCGCCAGTCTGGCTGCTTGTAGACGTCCTCGAACATCTCGCGCGTGTCCGGCTTGGACTGCCCGAGCGTGCCGACCGCCTCGCCCTGCTTGGCGGCGGCGCGCACCGCCTCCCGGCACTCGGACTCGAGCGCCTCGTGCTGTTGCTCCGACCATTCGCCGCACGCGACGAGGTGCGCCTTCAGCCGAAGCACCGGATCGCCCAGCGGCCAGTGCGCCGCCTCGTCCGCCGGACGATACCGGCCCGGATCGTCGCTGGTCGAATGCCCGGCCGCGCGATAGGTGACGAACTCGATCAGCGTGGCCCCCCCGTTGCTCCGCGCCCGCTCCGCCGCCCACTGGGTCGCGGCATGCACCGCCAGGAAGTCGTTGCCGTCCACCCGCAGCCCGGGCAGCCCGTAGCCGATCGCCCGCGCGGCGAAGGTGGTCTCCTCGCCGCCGGCGATGCCCTGGAACGACGAGATCGCCCACTGGTTGTTGGTGATGCACAGGATGACGGGCGCCCGGTACACCGAGGCGAAGGTCAGCGCCTCGTGGAAGTCGCCTTCCGCGGTGGTCCCCTCGCCGATGAAGGAGATCGCGATCCTGTCGTCGCCCTTGTACGCCGACGCCATCGCCCAGCCCACCGCGTGGCCGAACCGGCTGCCGACGTTGCCGGACAGCGAGTAGAACCCGTACTCCCGGGCGGAGTACAGGATCGGCAGCTGCCGTCCCTTCAACGGGTCGGCGGCGTTCGAGTAGATCTGGTTGACCATGTCGAGCAGCGGATAATCGCGCGCCATGAGGTAGCTGACGATCCGGTAGGTCGGGAAGCACATGTCCTCCCGGCCGAGCACCATGGAGGTCGCGGCGCCGAGCGCCTCCTCGCCGGTCGAGGTCATGAAGAACGAGGTCTTGCCCTGCCGGTGCGCCTGGAACATCCGCGTGTCGAACGCGCGGGTCAGCACCATCGCCCGCAACCCGCGCCGCAGCAGGGCCGGGTCCAGACGTGGGTTCCACGCCCCCACCGCGCGGCCACCCTCGTCCAGCACGCGGATCAGGCCATAGGGCATGTCGCGCAGCCCGGGCTCGGCATCGAGCACGTCGGGACGACGCATGGCGTCCGCCGCCGGGACCGCGACATGGCTGAAATCCGGCCGGTCACCCGGCCTGACCTTCGGCACCGGAACGTGGAGCGTCAGCCTGGGGCGGTTCGACATGGTTTCAGGATCCGGAAGCGACAAGAGCTGCGCAGGAGCCGAGACTTGCACCGAAACCGGACCTGGTGAATTGCTATTACCACCCCCTGGCGGCGCGATCTTGAAACGAGGTAGCTAGTTCTTCCCGGTTGGGTAGGACGATATTTCATGGACGCGGTGGACCTCAAGATCCTCCGGCTGCTGCAGGAGATCCCGGGCATCTCGGCCGTCGAGCTGGCGCAGAAGGTCGGGCTGTCGCACACGCCCTGCTGGCGCCGCGTCAAGCAGCTGGAAGCGAGCGGCGCCATCATGGAACGGGCCGTCATCCTCGACCCGCGCATCATGGGGTTCGACATCACCGTGTTCGCCAACGTCAGGCTCAAGGCGCACGACGAGGACACGCTGGTAGCGCTGGAGCAGGCAGCGCGCGACCGGCAGGAGATCGTCGACTGCTTCTCCATGAGCGGGGAAAGCGACTACATCCTTCGCATCGTCGTGCCCAGCATAGAGAACTACGAGGTGTTCCTGAAGAAGGTGCTGCTGCACCTTCCCGGCGTCGCCTCCGTGAGCTCCCACTTCGCCCTGAAATGCGTCAAGAAGACGACGAAGCTGCCGATCTAGCCTGTGGCGAACCTGCCGCCTCGCCCTGACCGCGCCAGGCCCGGCCTGCTCGGCAGCGCTGGTCGCGTCAGAACCCGTGTGCTACCAGACGACGTAGGTCGACGCCTGCTCCGGATCGCGCATCTCGTCAGCATCCATCCGGATTGCCAGGCAGACGGTCTTTCCTGACAATGCCGTTCCAGCTGCAGGAACACATCTCCATGGCGTCGCCCTCCGTCGTGATCGTCGCCGCCGCCCGCACCGCGGTCGGAACCTTCAACGGGCAGTTCGCCACCACCTCGGCGCACGCGCTGGGTGCCGCGGCGGTCGCAGGCGCGCTCGGGCGTGCCGGCGTTGCGCCTGCGGAGGTGGACGAGGTGATCCTGGGGCAGGTGCTGACCGCCGGGCAGGGACAGAACCCGGCGCGTCAGGCGGCGATGGCGGCCGGCCTGCCGAAGGAGACCACGGCCTGGGGCGTGAGCCAGGTGTGCGGCTCGGGCCTGCGCGCGGTGGCGCTGGGCGCGCAGCAGATCGCCCTGGGCGACGCCTCGATCGTCGTCGCGGGCGGCCAGGAAAGCATGACGCTGGCGCCGCACGCCGCCGCCTTGCGCGCCGGCCGGCGCATGGGCGACCTCCCGCTGACCGACACCATGATCACCGACGGCCTGTGGGACGCCTTCCACGACTACCACATGGGCTCGACCGCCGAGACGATGGCGACGCGCTGGCAGGTGGGCCGCGACGAGCAGGACGCGTTCGCGCTGCGCTCGCAGGTGCTGGCCGAGCGGGCGCGGCAGGACGGCCGGTTCTTGCAGGAGATCGTTCCCGTCACCGTCCGCACCCGCAAGGGCGAGCAGGCCGTCGCGACGGACGAGCACCCTCGTGCCGACACCACGCTCGACACGCTGGCGAAGCTGAAGCCGGCTTTTGCCGAGGGCGGCACCGTGACGGCCGGCAACGCGTCGGGCATCAACGACGGCGCGGCCGCCGTGGTGCTGATGGGCGAGGCGGAGGCGGCCCGGCGCGGCCTGGAGCCGCTGGCGCGCATCGTGTCGAGCGCCACCGCCGGTGTCGATCCGGCGATCATGGGGACGGGGCCGATCCCCGCCTCGCGCCGAGCGCTGGCCAGGGCTGGCTGGGAGGTCGGGACGCTGGACCTGGTGGAAGCCAACGAGGCGTTCGCGGCGCAGGCCTGCGTGGTGAACCGCGAGATGGGCTGGGACCCGGAGATCGTGAACGTCAACGGCGGCGCGATCGCGCTCGGCCACCCGATCGGCGCGTCCGGGGCCCGCGTGCTGGTGACGCTGCTGCACGAGATGCGTCGGCGCCACGCGACGCGCGCCCTGGCGACGCTGTGCATCGGCGGCGGCATGGGCATCGCCATGACGCTTGAGCGCTGACACCCTTCCACGCGGAACCCGGGGCTCCATGCAGAAGATCTTTCCCGACGCCGACGCCGCCCTGGCGGGCCTCCTGTTCGACGGCATGCTGATCGCCGCCGGCGGCTTCGGCCTGTGCGGCATTCCGGAGCGGCTGATCGACGCGCTGGAGCGGGCCGGCACCAAGCGCCTGCGCGTTGCCTCCAACAACGCCGGCATCGACGGCGTCGGCCTCGGCAGGCTGCTGCGCTCGCGCCAGATCGCCCGCATGATCAGCTCCTATGTCGGCGAGAACAAGGAGTTCGAGCGCCAGTATCTCGCGGGCGAGATCGAGGTGGAGTTCTGCCCGCAGGGCACGCTGGCCGAGCGCATGCGCGCCGGCGGCGCCGGCATCCCGGGCTTCTATACCAGGACCGGCGTCGGCACCCTGGTCGCCGAGAACAAGGACCACAAGGAGTTCGATGGCGAAACCTTCATCCTGGAACGCGGCATCGTGGCCGACCTCGCCATCATCAAGGCGTGGAAGGCCGACACCGCCGGCAACCTCCTGTTCCGCAAGACCGCGCGCAACTTCAACGTCCCGGCCGGCATGTGCGGCCGCGTCACCGTGGCCGAGGTCGAGGAGATCGTGCCCACGGGCACCCTCGATCCCGACGGCATCCACCTGCCCGCGGTGTTCGTGCAGCGCATCCTGTGCGGCGCGCCCTACGACAAGCGGATCGAGTTCCGCACCACCCGGCCGAGGGAGACCGCCTGATGCCCTGGACGCGCAACGAGATGGCCGCCCGCGCCGCGCGCGAGCTGCGCGACGGCTACACGGTGAACCTCGGCATCGGTATCCCGACCCTGGTCGCGAACAACATCCCCGCCGGCGTGTCGGTGACGCTGCAGAGCGAGAACGGCATGCTGGGCATCGGCCCGTTCCCCTACGAGGACGAGGTCGACGCCGACCTGATCAACGCCGGCAAGCAGACCATCAGCGAGCTCGCCTCCTCGTCCTACTTCTCGTCCGCCGACAGCTTCGCCATGATCCGCGGCGGCCACGTCGACCTCACCGTGCTGGGCGCCATGGAGGTGTCGGAGCGTGGCGACATCGCGAACTGGATGATCCCGGGCAGGATGGTCAAGGGCATGGGCGGTGCGATGGACCTGGTCGCCGGCGTGAAGCGGGTGATCGTGGTGATGGAGCACACATCGAAGACCGGTGAGCCGAAGTTCATCCCGGCCTGCACCCTGCCGCTGACCGGGCTGAACGTGGTCGACATGATCGTCACCGACCTGTGCGTGTTCCGGCGCGACGACCACGCCAGCCCGTTCCGCCTGGTCGAGCGCGCCCCGGGCGCCAGCGCCGAGGAGATCGCTGCCCGGACCACCGCACGCTACGTCGAGTAGCGTCAAGGCCCGACAGGAGGAGCGGGCGTCGCCGCCTGTCGGGCCTCCCTGGTGGAGGTCAGGCGGCCCGGGCCGACGGCATCGCGCCCATCCCTCAGGCGTTGCCGAAATCCGCGTACAGGGTGTTGCTTTGCGTCCCGCTCATCGGGTTCTGTCCTGCCGGCAGGGTGTCGTCGTTCGGATGCAGATAGGCGCCGCCCGTTCCGAGCTGGCTCTGCATGTAGTTCGCACCCGCCTGCATCTGCGCGGTCGACCCGTCGTAATAGCCGGCGATGGTCTTGTCGCCGGCGGCGTCCGTCTGCACGGCATCGGCCGGTGCCCCGGCGGCGATGCTCTTGTCGTCGCCCTTGTTGAGCCCGCTGCCGTCGGTCAGCGATATCGACGCGTTGCGGCCGTCGATGTAGCTCACGTCCGGATACTTCATCTTGCCGTCGGCGTCGGCCTCGTATTCCAGCCGGCTCGCGTTGGGCTCGAACTGCCCGCTCGAATCCGCCTTGGCGTCGTAGCCGGCGTCGCCGTTCTGGTAGCGCAGCGTTCCCGTCTGGCCGGGCTGCAGGGTGATCTCGGCCGAAGGGGTGGTGGTCGACCCGCCGTTCTTGAACTCGCCGATCGTCATCGGCTTGCTGGTCGTGTCCGTGATCTCGATCGCGTTCGGACCGCTTCCCGCCGACGTGGTCGACGTTCCGGACGTGGCGGCCGCACCCTGCGGCGTGCCGCTGGTCCCGCCGGCATCCGCGCCTGCCGATGGCTGCTGCGGCGCGCCACCTCCCGCCGATGCCGTGTCGGCGGCCGGCGGAGCGGCCTGGGCGGCACCGCCCGCGGAACCGCCGCCGGCCGCTCCTGTTGCCGCCGCTTGTGGCTGCCCAGCCGTCTGCGGTTCGGCCGCCGGCTGACCGGATCCTGCCTGACTAGGCGACTGAGCGGCGCCTTGCAGGCTCGCCTCCAGCTCCTGCAGAAGCTTCTGGATTTCCGCCTCGAACTGCTTGATCTCGGACGCCGCCCCGGCCGGCTGCGTGCCCTGTGTATCGCTGTAAGGCTGGCTGTTCTGCAGCCCGTTGACGTCGAGCGTCCCGCTCATCTCGCCGTTCCCCGCAAAGGTTGATCAGCCGTTGGAGATCGCAGTGCCGCCAATCTCGATCACAGATCGAGGCGGGCCGTCAAGACCGTTCCATCGCACGCATATGCCGATCTTCCGCATCGCATCATCATGTTCGTCAACCGTTGAGCATGCCCAGCCGCTTCATGCACATGATCACGGGCTGGAACAGCTCGCGCGGGATCGTATGGCCGATCGCGACCTTCTCGAACAGCGCACGCGCGATGTCGGGATCGTGCAGCACCGGCAGCTTCAGGCGCCGCCCATCCTGCACGAAGCGGGTCACGTCGTCGGCTTCGGCGCGCGCGACCGGCATCGGCACCCGCGTGTCCGCCGAGGAATAGCGCATCGCCACCGCGATCCGCGCGCCGGTCAACAGGAACGTCGCCTGGTTGAGGCCCGCGCGCTTGTTCGCCGCTTCCCGTCGTTCCCGCTTGTGCGCGCCCTTGATCAGCGGGTTGCCCTCGCTGTTCTTGTGCTCGTTCTTCTTCTCGGTATGGCTCATCCGCTGGTCACGCATGAACAGCCAGCGCTGCAGGAACATGTCGCCGGCACCGAACACGAGAAAGATCACGCAGCCGGCCGCGGCCAGCGGCAGCATCGAGCCGCGCAGGGCGTAGCCGGTGCAGCCCAAGCCGCATGACGGCAGGTCGACCAGGCCCTGCAGCGAGGCCCGGATGATCGCGAACCCGACCACGCCGACCAGGACGAGCTTGAACAGGCTCTTGACGACCTCGATGAGCCCCTTGACGGAGATGATCTTCTTCACGCCCTCCGCCGGGTTCAGCTTGTTCAGCTTCGGCAGCAACGGGTCGAGCGACAGCACCAGGCCGCCGGTCGAGATCACGCTCGACAGCATGGCGGCGAGCACGAGAAACAGCAGAAGCGGCCCGACGATGGCCGCCATGGTTTCGGCGATCTGCGAGGTCAGGACCGGCAGGGAGATCGCAAGCGGCTGGTCCGAAAGGTCGCCGGTGCGGTCGATCAGGGCGGTGAACCGGGCCGCGATGCTGTCCCACTGCATGACGACGAAGCCGATCGCCGCCAGAGTGACGGTGGCGCTCACGAAGTCCTTGCTCTTCGCGACCTGGCCCTTCTTGCGGGCGTCGCGCAGCTTCTTGGCCGAGGCCGGAAGGCTCTTGTCCTCGCTGCTGCCGCCCATGGCCTACTGCACCGCCCTGCCGGTCGCGGACGGTCCCATCACCGGCGCCAGGATGCGCAGGCTCTGGTCGATGTGGCTCTCGTTCCGTGCCCCGTAGATCAGCAGGAACCCCGCGTAGAGCGGCATGAAGATGAAGAACACCAGGTTGCGCACGCCCATCGACAGGTCGTCGATGCGCAGCTGCGGCGCGATCCGCGCGATCAGCAGCATGGCCGCGTCGCTCAGCAGCATCACCAGGATCAGCGGCATCGCCAGGCTCAGCGCGACCCCTTCGAGCTGGTCGAGCAGGTGAAGCGCCAGCGCCGCGGCCTGATGGCCCGGCATCGGCAGCATCTCCAGCGGACGCCACACCCCCCAGGACGTGTAGAGCGTGTCGGCGATGACGTCGAGGCGGCCGCCGGACACCAGGATCATGATGCCGCACAGCAGGAGCAGCGTGCCGGTGACCGACATGTCGCCGAAGCCCGCCGGATCGGTCAGCCGTCCCTGCGTGGCGCCGCGCTGCTGGTCGACGACGTCGCCGACCGCGAGCAGTCCCCAGAACGGCAAGCCGAGCGGCAGGCCGATCGCCGTCCCGATCAGCGCCTCCTTGATCATGATCAGCAGCAGCGACAGCGTGCTCGGGTTCTGGTGCTGCAGCGCGTCGACCAGGACCGGCCACATCGGAAACACCAGGCCCGTCGCGATCACCCCCTTCAGGAGGTTGGACAGCTCGACGCGGGTGAAGACCGGGTTGATCGACAGGATCGCCATCGGCCGTGCCAGCAGGATCGCGTAGGCGATCAGCCAGCGACGCGTCACCTCCAGCACCGGCTGCAGCTGCGTCAGCACGTCGTGCTGCGGCGACACCACCGTCATCGCGTCATCAGCGGGAAGTTGTCGAACACCGCCGTCGCCTCGCGCATCAGCGGTACCGTCAGCAGCGGGCCGGCCAGCGCCAGGATCGCCATCACGACCAGAAGCTTGAAGGCGAGCGGCAGCGACTGGTCCTGGATCTGCGTCACCGCCTGCATCACGCCGATCAGCAGCCCGACCACCACGGCGGCGACCAGCGGCGGCAGCGCCATGTAGAGCACGATGCCGAGCATCGAGTGCAGCTGGTCGACAAGCGCGTCCTGCTCCATGCGGCCTGACCGCGCTAGCTCGCATAGCCGAGCACGAGTCCATGGATCAGCCGCGTCCATCCCTCCACCGCGACGAACAGGAACAGCTTGAACGGCACCGAGATCGTCGTCGGCGACACCGAGGACATCCCCATCGCCATCAGGATCGCGGTGATCACGAGGTCGACGGCGATGAAGGGCAGGTAGAGCAGGAAGCCGGTCTCGAAGGCGCGCCGCAGCTCCGACAGCACGAAGGCCGGGATCACCACGATCATGTCGTTCGGCGTCACGTCCATGTGCGCGTCCGGTCCCCACACCCGGCGCGTGGCGCTGGTGAAGAACTCGCGCTCGCCCTGGCTGGTGAAGCGCAGCAGGAACGCCTTGGCCGGCCCCGACGCACGTTCCATCGCGGCCGCGTAGTCGCTGAAGTTGGTCATCGGCTGGTCGGTGAGCGCCAGCGTGTACGCGTTGTGCACCACCGGCGCCATGATGTAGCTGGTGAGCAGAAGTGCGATCCCATAGAGCACGAGGTTCGGCGGCGTCTGCTGGATGCCGAGCGCGTTGCGAAGCAGGAACAGCACCACCGAGATCTTGATGAACGAGGTCATCGTCACGGCGACGAAGGCCAGGAAGCCGAGCGACGTGATGCCGACGATCAGCTCGACGACGTTGGGCATCGCGGGGTTCATGGAACGGAATCCCCGTCGAGACCCGGCACGAAGGCGGTGATCCGCACCCCTGCGCGGCCGTCGATGCTGACCAGCTCGCCGTCGCCGACGCGCCGCCCGTTGATCAGGATGCGCACCGTGCCCGGCACCGCGTCGACATCCAGCACCGAACCGGCGCCGAGCTGTCGCAGCGCGCCCAGCGACAGCTCGAGCCGGGCCGCCTCGAACACGAGCCGGACCGGGATCTCGTCGAGATCGCTCACCGCCGGCGTCGCGCCGTCCGGATCGGAAGTTGCGTTGTCGCTCAAGATCTGGCCTGCCCGTGTGGTCGGCTGCAGCATTGCGTCGAGACGCCAGCGCGCCTGCACGGCACCCTGCACGACGCGCACGCGTGCATGAAGCGTATCTGCCACGACCAGGCGCATGACGGAAGGCGCGCCGTCCGGCGACAGCGTCGCCGCCTGGTCCTGCAACAACAGCGCGTCGCCCGCACGCAGGGACCGGACCAGGCGGACGGGCAGGGACGTGCTGCCCGCCAGCAGCACCGCCCCGACCGGGAGCGCGTCGAGCGGGCGCTGCCCGACCGGCCAGACGAGCAGCAGGCGGTCGACCGCCTCGATCGTGGCATCGACGGTCAGGCCCTGGCTCAGGCCCGGGCCACGCAGCCCGACCAGCAGGCGCGCGTCGGCACCCGCCTCCGCCGGCGGAGCCGCATCCGGCGCCTCCGCCACCTCGTGCAGCGAGATCGCGCGGTCGGAGCTGCGCTCGATCACGTCGAGAAGCGGCAGCAGCACCGCCTCCAGGAGCAGGGCCATCAGGTCGGGCGGCGGCAGCGGGTTGAGCTGCAGCTTCGGGTCAAGCGAGCGGACCAGGTCGACCAGCAGCGGCCGCGGCATCGTCGCCTGCAGCGGGTCCTCCCCGATCGAAAGGCTGACCAGCAGCCGGTCGACCGGCCGCACCGGCTCGGGCGCCTCGTGCTCCAGCCGATGCAGCGAATACGCTTCGTTTCCGGCCAGCGGCAGCGGCACGCGCCAGCGCGCGATGCGGTTCAGCCGGTCCGCCTCCGTGCGCGACAGCGTCGGCAGCACCAGCGGGCTCACGACGAACGCGTCCATCACGTCGGCATCGCGCCGACGCGGTCCATCAGCTCGTCGGCGACGGCCTCCTCCTCGGCCGTCATCGCCGCCAGCGCGTCCGCCCGGCGCAGCGTGTCCGCCAGGCGGTTGCGTCGCAGGCTGCGCTGCGACACCAGCCGGAGCGCTTCCCGCGCCTCGTCGAGCGCCACGCCCGCCTCCCGCGCGGCCCGCTCCGCATCCTGCTGTTGCGCGACCGCCTCATGCTGGCGTGCCGCCATCTGCTGCTCCACGATACGAAGCGTCTGGATGTCCAGCGAGGACTGCAGTCCCAGCATGGCCTGGTAGTCCTGCCGCAGCACGGTCTGCCGATCCCTCCGCGCCTCCATCGCACGGGCCGTCGCGGCTTCCGCTGCCGCCGCCGCGTCGGCGTGTGCCGCCTCGGCCGCCTTCACGGCGGCACGGCACCGAGTTTCCCGTGCCACTTCCACCCGTGCCAGCAGCTTCATCCGGTCGGCGCGGCTTTCAGGTCCCGGCATGCGTCGTCCGGCCCGTCACGCAGCCAGGCGCTCGAGCTGCGCCAGCATCTGCGCGAAGCCGGTATGCTCCTCCGATCCCTGGCGCAGGAAGGCGCGTATCGCCTCGATCCGCTCCAGCGCCATGTCGTTCAGGGGGTCCACGCCGCGGCGGTACTCGCCGACCTGCACCAGGAACTCGATCTCGGCGTGCCGGCTCAGCAGGTCGCGCAGCCGCCTTGCGTGCGCGCGATGGCGCGGATCCGCCACCGCCTCCATCACGCGCGACCGGCTGGTCAGCACGTCGATCGCCGGGTAGTGCCCGCTCGCGGCGAGCTTCGGCGACAGGATGATGTGGCCGTCCAGGATGCCGCGGGTTTCCTCCGCCACCGGGTCGCCGGCGCCGTCGCCTTCGAACAGCACGGTGTAGAACGCGGTGATCGAGCCGCGCGCGGCAGGACCGGCGCGCTCCATCAGGCGCGGCAGCTCGGCCATCACCGAAGGCGGGAAGCCGCGCCGCGTCGGCGGCTCGCCGGCGGCCAGCCCGATCTCGCGCAGGGCGCGCGCATAGCGGGTGACGCTGTCCATCACCAGCAGCACGCGCCTGCCCTCGTCGCGGAACCCTTCGGCGATCGCCGTGGCCGTCATCGCCGCCTTCATCCGCTCCACCGCCGGACGGTCGGACGTTGCCACCACCAGCACCGTACGCGCCCGCGCCTCCACCGAGATCTGGTTCTCGATGAAGTCGCGCACCTCGCGCCCGCGCTCGCCGATCAGCCCGACCACCACCACGTCCACCGCCGCACCGCGCACCAGCTGCGCCAGAAGCGTCGACTTGCCGCCGCCCGGCTCGCCGTAGATGCCGATCCGCTGCCCTTCCCCGCAGGTCAGCAGCCCGTCGATCGCCCGCAGGCCCAGCGGCAGCGGCCGCTCCACCAGCTCCCGGCTCAGCGCGTCCGGCGGAGGCGCCTCGCAGGGCCGCATGGTGCAGCCCCGTAGCGGCCCCGCCATGTCGGCGTCGAGCGGCCGCCCCAGCCCGTCCAGCACGCGCCCGAGCACCCCGGGCCCGCACGGCACGCGCAGCACGTCGCGCGTCGCCACCACCTCCGCGCCGATCGACAGGCCGCGCACGTCGCCGATCGGCGCCAGCACCGCCTCGTCGCCGTCCAGCCCGACCACCTCCGCCATCAGCGGCTGCAACAGCCCGGGATCGTCGAGCCGGCACAGCTCGCCCACCCGCGCGTCCGGCATCACCGCGCGCAGCACCGTGCCGATCGCCCGCACCAGCCGTCCGCGCATCGGCCGCGGGCTGCCGCCGCGAAGCGCCAGCGCCAGGCCGTCGAGGCCGGGAAGAACCGGCCGGGCGGCCGTCGGCGTGCCCGACAGCCCGTCCGGATGGGCCGCCACGTCCACGTCGGAGTCGAACCGCGTGGTCACCGCAGGTCTCCGCCGGGCAGCGCGGTGCCGAGCAGGGTCCTGAGCTGGTCGAGCGGCCCGATCGCCGCCCGCCCGCGCGGATGCACCAGCGTGCACGTGCCCGGGGTCGCCTCCTCGTCCACGTCGACCAGCACCGCATCGGCACGGCCGGCCTGACGCAGCGCCGCGCGAAGCAGCGAAGCGGTCGGCGGGTCGGCGCGAAGGCGCAGGCCCGCCGTGCCGTGGTGCTCCTCCAGCGCGGTGGTGACGGCGCGGACCAGGCACTCCTCCTCCGGAAAGGCGCCGAGGATGCGGTGGGCGATGGCAAAGGCGAGCGGCACGAGCTCGCGCTCGCCGGCCGCGCGGAAGGCCGCCGCCGCCGCCTCGGCCTCCACCAGCAGGCGCGCGGCCCGGATCGCGCCGTCGCGCAGGCCGTCCTGTCGTGCCGCGTCCCGGATCGCGGTTGCGTCCGAGGCTCCCCGAGCCCGGATCGCCTCGGCCTCGGCCTCGGCAGCGTTTCTGATCTCGTCGGCCTCCCTGAGGGCGTCCAGGATCTCGCCACGCACGATCCAGGGCGAGCGCGGCAGCGCCGAGGCGTCCTCGCCCTGCGTCGCGCTCATGGCACCCCTGCCAGCAGGGCATCCACGATCGGCGGCCCGCTGGCGCGATGCCTGGCGTCCGGCTCGGCGACCTGGGGCAGGCGCAGCAGAAGCCGTCGCCCGACCGCGCCGGGCTGGGCCAGGCACCAGGCGATGACGCAGCGCAGGCCGTCCTCGGCGATGAACGCCGGAAGCGTGCCGGCCGCCTGCGGCTCGACCTCCAGCGGCGCCAGCGCCGCGTGCCGGATCGCGAGCATCCTGAGCCCGGGCCCGATCTCGCCGACAAGGCTGCGCACGTCGGCGCCGTCGATCACCCGGATGATGCTGCGGCCGTGCCATATCGCCCCGGCCTGCTGCATGAGGCCGATCACCCCGAACCCGTCGAGGGAAAGCGCCACCGCCTGCGTCGCCGAGGCCTGCACGACCTCGCCGAGGCGCCGGTCGATCAGCCTGCTGCACCGCGCCTGGAGCCGCGGAACAGCCGTCATGCGGCTGACGAGCTCCACGTCGAGCCCGTGTCCCAGCCATTCCGCGAGCCGTCGGGGGTGGGCCCAGGCGGTCGCGGCGTCGCTCATCGACCCGGTCCGGTCAGGCTCTCGACCGACCGGGCGGCGGCGGTCGTGCCGCGGGAAAGGAAGCGGTCATAGCCGCGGACCAGCGGCTGCAGACGCCTCCTGAACACGAAGCCGGTGACGCCGAGGCCGGCCGCCAGGACCATGCCGCCCAGGACCCCGACGAGGTCGTCCAGCAGGCCGCCCTGCGGCGCCAGGGAGACGGGCGGCAGCACCGGACGCGCTGCCGGCACCAGGACCACCGACACCTTGTCGTAGCTCAGCCCCTGCACGCTGTCCGCCACCAGCATCTTGATCTGCGGCACCAGGTGGTCGACGTTGGACGCGGAATCATAGCGCACGAACACGGATGCCGAGGACGGCGTCGGGCTGCGATCGAGGATGTCGTTCTCCGGCAGCACCACGGCGACCCGCGCCGACAGCACGCCGTCGATCTGCGAGATGGTCCCCGACAGCTCCTGTCCCAGGGCGTAAAGGAAGCGCGCGCGCTCCTGCATCGGCGACGCGACCAGGCCGCCCGACTTGAACACGTCGCCCATGCTCTCAAACGTTCTGCGCGGGAAGCCGGCGCCGCGAAGCGTGTCGACCGCATCGGCGAAGCGGTCCTTCTCCACCATGATCGTGTCGGTGCCGTCCTTGGCCATGACCTTTTCCGCCACGATGTTGCGCTGCATGAGCAGCGCGATCATCTCGTTGGCTTCCTGTTCGGGCAGGGACGCGTAGAGCTCGGTCTTGCAGCCAACCAGGAGCAGCATCGAGCACAGCAGCGACGCCCTGACCAATGCCGCGGAGCCGATCGTCCGCCGCATGGTCAGCTTCCCTTCATCAGGTCGTTGAACGTCTTCGTGCTGGTGGAGGAGCCGTTGGTCGCGACCTGCGCTTCCACGGAATAAACGATGGTGCTGCGATAGTTGTCGAGCGCCCTTTGCATCAGGTCGTGCACGCTCTCCGACGGCTTGGCTGCGGCATCCTGCGCCGCCTTCGCGGATGCGGGATCGCCCGAGAACAACGCCTGCTGGTGCGCGATGTCGGCTTCCCCCGTCGGCTCGATGCGCAGGTTGGACGCCACCGCATCCAGCCGTTGCGTCATGGCCGACATGAAGCTGTTGCCGGTCAGCGCCGGCTGCGCATCCATCTGCTGGACCGGCTGGCTGCGCTGCACCGCGTCGGCGAACGCCTGCTCGTGCTGCGCCGCTGTGTCCTGACCCGTTGCACCGCTCGGCTGGACGCTCTGCTGGGCCTGCTGGAGCGTCGAGGGATCGGGCATGGACAGGCCGACGGGACTCAATCCGCTCATGGATCCTCTCGTGAGGTTTCATAGGCAACCACGAACCGGGATGAAAGCCGGATCCGCGCATGTCGATCGGACATCACGTCCGTGTCAAGGCATAGAAGGGAACTTCCATCCGAAGCCGGTTGCCTGTCCGGCAAACGTCTTCTGCTCCACGATGCGTTGCCGACGCAAGGTCTTTACAAGCCAAGCCACGTTGAACAAGGTTGCCCTTGTTGAAGCAGAAACGTTCAGAGCATTCCCATGTGCGGCGCAACATCATGTTGCAGGATCAAACCGACGAGGCCGGCACGATCGGGTATTGCCCGATCCTGTATGACAGCAATGCTGTTGATCGGTTCCGCGGGCGGTGCGCAGGGATCCGACGCATCAACGAGCGCATGGGAGAATGCGGCCTACCCGTATAGCGTGGTCAGCGAGAACGTCCAGGACGCTTTGCGAAACTTTGGTTATAATGCTGACGTGCGCGTCATGGTCGCGCCAGGGGTGACGGGTGTCGTGCAGGGCCGTTCCGGCGATGGCACCGCACGGCAGTTTCTCGACGACGTCACCAGGGCAAACGACCTCGACTGGTACTCGGACGGCACGGTCGTCTACGTGTCGCCGTCCTCCGACGAACAGACCGCAATCATCCCGTTGAACGGCTTTCCGTTCGATGTCATGAAAAAAGAACTTGAAGAGCAGAAACTTTTTGATGTTAAGTTCCGCATGTCGAAGCAGATCGGCGGCGACGCGGCGATCGTCTCGGGTCCGCCGAGCTTCGTCGCCGTCATGAAGGAGGCGATCGAGGCTCGTGTCGGAAATGCGAAAGCGCCAGCGCGGAATGTCTCGCGAGAGTTGGTCATTCTCAGGGGAAGCCAGTCCTCCAGCATGCAGATCCAATGAGGCGTTTCGCTAGATCCCCGAGCGGTGTCATGTCCGGGCGGTAACTCGTCCGGTACGTCATCGAAAGATCGGATCGCGTTCATCGGAAATCGATCGCGTTCCCTTAACCTGGGCAAGGAAATGTTTCCCTGTCCGATCACGGCGCGTTCGCGTCGGCAATCAAAGGAGGATAACCCAATGTCCGGTTCGGTTTCCAGCACTGGGGGCGGCGACTCGCTGGCGGGCCTGCAGCAGCAGTCCCTCGGACAGTACCAGGCGGAAGAAGCCCAGGAGATCAAGTTCAACATGGAGATGCAGAAGCTGCAGGCCGAGGGCAAGATGGCCGACAAGGCCTCCGGCGCGCAGGTCGGCGGCTGATTCCGGCGATGCGGGGCTCCGCCTGCACAGGCGGCGTTCTCGCATCCCCGGTGCTGGTGTCCTGACGAATGGCTGCTCCCGTTCTCACCATCCTCGACGGCCTTCAGGCCGGATCGCGGACCAGGCTGGCGAGCGGGGGCAGCCTGATCGGAACCGGAACGGACTGCGCGGTCGTGGTCGCCGACCCGGCCATGCGCTCCGACCATTTCGAGATCGTGGTTGGCGAAACCACGACGCTCCGTGCCTTGTGCGCCCTGGCGCTGCCGGACGGCACCGCGCTGGCGCCCGGCGCGCAGCTCGCCCTGTCCGGCCCCACCGCCTTTTCCGCCGGCACCACCCGCTTCCTGCTGGAGGTTCCGGCACCCGAGCCGGCGCCGCTTCCCGCCTTCACGGCGGCGCCGGCCCGTTGGCGCCGGCTCGCGCCGCGGGCGGCCCTGCTGCTTGCAGCCCTCGGCACCGTGCTGGGAGCCGGGATGTGGCTGGGGCGACGTGGCACGGCGGTGGTGCAGCCGGCCGTCGCGGCCACCATGGCGCTTCACCGCCCGGCTTTTCCGCGCACCGGGGATGCGGTGCAGGCGCTGCGTATCCGCCTTGCCAAGGCCGGCCTGCCCGGCGTCACCGTGTCCGCGCAGCCGGACGGGACCGTGCTGGTGGGCGGCCTGCTCACGGCCGGGGACGAGCCGGCCTGGACGGGGATCCGGCAATGGTTTGACGGCCGTTACGGAAACGGAATGGTGGTGGTGGAACGCTTCGACGCGCCCGGAGCGCTGCCGCCGCTTCGGATCGCGGCCGTGTGGTCCGGCGCCCATCCCTACGTGGTGGACGACCACGGCGAGCGGCTCCATCCGGGTGCCGCGATCGGCGACGGGTGGTTCGTCGACCGCATCGAGACCGGCAGCGTGCTGGCGCGACGCGGCGCGCAGGCCGTGTCGCTTCGCTACAAGCCCTGAGGACAGCGCCATGAGGTTGCGGACATGAGCGCCACGATCGCCGGAACCGCGGCACCCGCCGGAATGGGCGGGCTCCTGCGCCGGCTCCCCATCCGTCAGGACATCGCCCTCGTGGTGCTCATCATGTGCACGCTGGCCATGATGGTGCTGCCGATGCCGACGATGGCCGCGGACGTTCTGATCGCGGTCAACATCGGCATCTCCGTGCTGCTTCTGATGGTGGCGGTGTACCTTCCGCGGCCGTCGGACTTTTCCACCCTGCCGACGGTGATCCTGCTGACCACCGTGTTCCGGTTGTCCATCTCCATCACCACCAGCAGGCTGGTGCTGACGCAGGCGGACGCGGGCGAGATCATCCGCACCTTCGGCGAGTTCGTGATCTCGGGCAACGTCGTGGTCGGGCTGGTGGTGTTCCTCATCATCTCGGTGGTGCAGTTCGTGGTGATCACGAAAGGCGCCGAGCGCGTCGCCGAGGTCGCCGCGCGCTTCGCGCTGGACGCGCTGCCCGGCAAGCAGATGAGCATCGACAACGACGCGCGCAACGGCACCATCAAGGGTGACGAGGCCAAGCGGCGTCGCAAGGCGCTCGAGCGCGAAAGCCAGCTGTTCGGCGCCATGGACGGCGCCATGAAGTTCGTCAAGGGCGACGCCATCGCCAGCCTGATGATCATCACGGTCAACCTGCTGGGCGGCATCGCCATCGGCTGCGCGCAGCACGGCATGTCGTTCGGCGAGGCCGGCGCCACCTACTCGCTTCTGGCGATCGGCGACGGGCTGATCGCGCAGATCCCGGCACTGCTGATCTCGCTCACCGCCGGCCTGATCGTCACCCGCGTCGGCGCCGACGGCGAAAGCAACCTCGGCACCGACATCATCGGCCAGATCGGCGCCGACCCGCGCGTGCTGATCGTGGCGTCGGTGATCATGGCCACGTTCGGGCTGATCCCCGGCTTCCCCACCCTGGTGTTCTTCGCCCTCTCGGCCGCGGTCGGTGCTGCGGGCTGGCTGCTCATGCGCAGGCGCCGGCAGCGCGCGGCGGCGGACGAGGCCGCCATGCGCGACGCCATCGAGGACCTGCGCGGCCTGTCCGTGATGCAGGTGCGCCTGGGCCGCACCCTGATCGACCAGCGGGCGCAGATCGAGGCCTCGCTGTCGCTGCTGCACAAGGAGATGGCGGACGAGTTCGGCGTGTCGCTGCCGCGGCTGCAGGTGCTGGAAGCGGTGGAGCCGGACGCGCCCGGCCTGCGGCTGGAGATGAACCAGATCCCGCTGCTGTCCGTGCCGCTCCGTGCGGGCGAGATCTGGCTCGACGCGCCCGGCCGCGCCGGCACCCGGCGCATCGGCCCGGGCGGCCACGAATGGGCGGTGCTGGACGGCGAGGTGGCGCCCAGCGAGGCGCGTGCGCTGGACGCGATCGCCATGGTGCCGCTGTTCGCCCGCGACACCATCCTGCGTTCCGCCGGCCAGCTGGTCGGCATCCAGGAAACCCAGATCCTGCTCAACCGGATCGAGGGCGCCTATGGCGACCTGGTGCGCGAGGCGGTGCGCTCCGCCCCGCTGCCGCGCCTGGCGGAGGTGTTCCGCCGCCTGGTGGGCGAGGGCGTTTCGCTGCGCAACATGCGCCAGGTGCTGGAGTCGGTGGCCGAATGGGCGCCGCGCGAGGCCAACCCGGCCATGCTCGCCGAGTACGTCCGGATCGGCCTGCGCCAGCAGATCTGCCACGCCGTCGCCGGCCCCGACATGACGCTGCAGGCGATGCTGATCGAGGACGACCTGGCGGTGGAGCTGCTGTCCTCCATGCGCCAGACCGTGTCCGGCGACGTGCTGCAGCCGGCGGGGGCCGAGCAGCTGGTCGCCCGGCTGCGTCAGAAGGCGCAGGAGGTCGTGCATGCCGGCGGCCGGCCGGTGGTGGTGACCACGCTGGAGCTGCGCCGCCACCTGCGCGAGCTGCTCGTCCGTCACGGGCTGGACGCCTGCGTCCTGTCCCATCCCGAGGTCGCGCCGGGCTTCCGGATCAACGTGATCAGCACGATCGGCCACGGCCAGCAGGGTCAGCAGGGTCAGCAGGGCCAGAACGGCAACGGCGCGCGTGGCCACAAGGCGACGCTCGGCGTGCCGGCCGCTCCGGCCATGGGTGCGGCATGACGGGGTGCCGCGACGACAGGTTTGACTTCAACAGCAGTCGCCATGGGTTGTCCGACCCGGGCTGCACCAGAAAGGGATGCATCTGATGTCCGGAAGCGTTTCGTCGGTCTCCAACCAGAACCAGCAGGACTACGCGGCCAGCGGGCAAAGCTCGGAGATCCAGGAGCTGGAGCAGGCGGTGGAAGCCCTGCTGTCGGCGCTGCAAGGCTCCGGCGGCGGTGGCGGCGGCTCGGCGCCGCAGGATGGCGCCAGCGGGACGCCTGCCACGCCGCAGGATGCGGCTGCGCAGGGCGCGTCGGGCCAGGCCGACGCCGCCGGCGGCGGCCAGGGCTCGGAGATCCAGGAGCTGGAGCAGGCGGTGGAGGAGCTGCTGTCGGCGCTGCAGGGCGGTGGCGGCGGTGCCGCGGGCGCAGATGGTGCGGGCGCAGCTGGTGCGGGCGGCGGCGCGCAGGCCGCTGGCGGCGCGGCGCCGAGCGACGCCGCTGGCGGCCTGCCCAACAACGGCCTGGCGTCCAGCGGTGGGCTGGGTGCCGCGCCACAGGATGCCAGCAGCGGCATGGGCGATGCGGCGCAGGGCGCCGGGAGCGCCGCGTCGCAGGATGCCGGCAGCGGCGTCGGCGCCATGCCGCAGGATGCGGCCGCGCCGGGTCAGGCCGATGCCGGCGGCGGCCAGGGCGGCTCGGAGATCCAGCAGCTCGAGCAGGCGGTGCAGTCGCTGTTGTCGGCGCTGCAGGGCAACGGCGCCGGTGGCGCCAGCAGCGGCGGAAGCAGCGGTGCCGCGTCGCCGGGTGATGCCGGCAACCTGAGCGGCGCCTCGCAGGACCCGACCAACCCGAGCGACGCCCAGATCGGCGACACCCAGGGCAGCCCGCAACTCCAGCAGCTCGAGCAGGCGGTGCAGACGCTGCAATCGGCCCTGCAGGGCAACAGCGGCGCCGGCACGCAGAACCAGGTGGCCCAGACCGTCGCCAGCTCCGCGCAGGGCACGGAGATACAGTCGCTGGAACAGGCGGTGCAGGAACTGTTGTCGGCGCTGCAGCAGCAGGGCGGCGGCGCGGCCGGTGCCGGTGCCGGCGATGCGGCCGGCGGAACTGGTGCGGCGGGTGCCGGCGGTGCGGCGGGTGCGGGCGACGCGGCAGGAGCCACGGGTGCGGCTCAAACCGCCGCCGGCGGCGCGGCCACGCCCGGCAACTCGGACACCCTGAACGCCGACTACAACAACGTCATGTCCGCTGTGGCGGCCGTCGGCAACTCGCCGCAGAACGTCCAGGCGGCGGTGTCGAAGTTCGAGCAGGACGCCACGGCGGCCGGTTCCAACATCGATCCGGACGTGCAGCAGGCGATGAGCAACATCACCAACAGCCTGGGCAACAGCACCTATAGCCAGCAGGGCAGCGAGGGGGCGTTGCAGGGCGCTGCGACGCAGGACGGCATGACCGGTGTCAACACCGTCTCGATCGCCGGGGCTCCGGGATCTGCCGCCCAGGCGGCCGGAGAGTTCAGCGCCAACACCAACGCCGAAGGCTCGCTTGGCGCCAACACGGCGATCCTGGAGTCGGAGGTCCAGAACGGCGGCGGCGGGAACAACCAGCAGATCGCCAACAACGCCAACGCCCTGGCGGCCGAAGCGAAGCTGGCCGGCAATTCCGGTCTGGCCAGCGCCGCGAGCAACATTGCCAGCAGCGCGAGCAGCAACACCCTCGACGCCAACAGCGGCGTGGCGTCGCTGCAAAGCGCGCTGCCCGACGCGACCCAGACCACCAGCGGCACGCAGGCGGCGGCCTGATCGACCGGCTCGAAGCGGCCGTTCCTGACGGTTCGCTTCGAGCCTCTTGACATTGAGTTCCCCGGACCCGGCGGTTCCGGGGCAATCAAAGTACAAGCAAGATCAACCCGTTATTCAGGAGGATACGATGGGCATCGGTGCGTCGGGTTTGGGAAGCGCAGCAGATGAGGGTGCGGCGGATGTCGGCAGGGCCACCCTGGGTGCGCGACCTGCCGCAGACGAGGGTGCGGACGAGTTCCAGGTCGGTGTCCAGAACGCGCAACGGCGAGGTGCGGGTTCCAGCGAACCTGCTGCCGGCGGTCCCGTCAGCGCCAGGCAAACGACGCAACCGGCGAGCTCCGCCCGTCCTTCCAGTTCGTCCGCTTCCATGGGCGGAGGCCGGCTTTCGACCATTCCGGAGGAAGACAGCAGCTCCGCCGAAGCCGGGGCGTCTGAGTTCACTCAGGACAGCGCCCTGGCCTATCTGGCAAGCCGGGTCGGGCCACGGCCTGACCCGGGGATGACCCTGCCCAGGCGGACAACCGCCGCCGGATCGCGACAACCGGAGATACAGCCGGCAGCCGGACGGCAGCCCGTACAAGACGGCGGAGCCGCCGGAACGGGATCCCGGCAAGCAGCGACAACAAGCGCTTCCACCACGCGGGAAAGCGACGCTCTTGCCTATCTGGCAAGTCGGGTCGGGCCGCGTCCGAACACGGGGATGACCCTGCCCGCGCGGACAACCGCCGCCGCCGGATCGCGGGAGGCCAACGCCGGTTCGAGAGAGGACGATGCAGGGCCAGCCGGCGGCCGGGGCGACGGCCAGGCGTCAACCACCCGGGGCACCAATCCCATCATGGGCGAGATCGCGGATTACCGCCGGGTCGCCAATGCCGATCAATACAGGCAGACCGACGCGGAACGGGACGAGCATCCCTCGATCGCCTTGCAGCAGGGGCGGTTGTCACGGGCCGTCGACAACATGGAACGCGCCACGGACGGAAACGGCAACATCCGGCCTGGCCAGCGAGACGAATACAATGCCGCCTTCAGCGAGGCCGCCGACAGCTCGTCGCAGTTGATCGCCACGCAACGGGCCATCAACGAGGAAAACCGCGGGGTGCAGACCACCGCCGACACCCGACAGATCGCGGTGAGCACCCGGAACGGCATTGTCATCAGCGGCGCCGTCAGTGCCGGCGTGGCAGGAGTCACCGGCGCCCTGATCGCCTGGAACAACGTACGCGAAGCCACTCACCCGGCCAGCGCCAGCGGCGGCACGACCAACGAAACCAACAACGGCTCCAACACCATCAACAACAACAGCACCACGAACGGTACCAGCAACAGCACCAACAACAACAACGGCCCCACCGGCAACACCACCAACACCACCAACGGCACCACGAACTCCACCACCGGCCCGTGAACCAGACCTGATGGCGAGACCGGCCGCGAACCTGTCGAAGCCCAGGGAGGAAGGATCGTCCTGTCTTGCAGGCGGTCATCCTCGCCCTTCTGGGTTTGACCGGTTCCGGCATAAGGGCAGGATATGGAACGAAGAAACGTGATGGACTTGATCTAGGAGAACCACGCGATGGCTCCCGATATCGGCGGTGCTGCTGACGCCCTTGCCAGTCAAGCCGCCCACAGCGCCTCGACCAGCACCCGTCTCGGCACGGCGGATGAAGATCGAGACGTGTTCCATGACGCGATCGAGTCCCAGGGCATCCTGACCGCTCCAGGAACGCGGCCTCTCGGCCAGGTGGAGGGAACTGTCCTGAGCGACCGCGGCAACGCGGCGAGCGCCGGCCAGTGGCGGCAGAACACGCAGAACGCGGGATCAGGCAACGGCGCATCCGCAGCCGGAGGCAACCGCCAGGTCGCCGCAAACCCACGACCGGATGGTGTGTCGGCGGTCCGCAGCCGGCCGGCCGCACAATCGGCTAGGCGGCAGCAGACGGAGGCGGAAAGCCACATCGACACGTATACGGCCGTCGAGAACGAGTATCGGCAAAGCGCCAACGCCACCACCATCGAGAACCGTACCCAGGTTCCGGTCAACAGTAGCCTCAGGGCCTACTTCAACCACCTTTCGGCCGGCCTCACCAAGATGCGCGACGCGGTGAACGAGGATACCGGCGCCATAGCGGACCAGGCGGCCTACGACTCCGGGCTGGCGGAAGCCAAGGGCGCAACCAAGGATCTGCGGGACACGCAGTCGGCAATCGATTCCCAGACGCAGGGCGAGCGGCAGAACCAGGAAACTCACCGCATCAGCAGCGGCACGAAATGGATCCTGGGCGCCGGCGCCGTGGGCACCACAGGAATCGCCCTGGGAACGGGGCTGATCGCCTGGAACAACGCCCGCGAAGCCACCCACCCTGCCAGCACCGGCGGCAACACGACTACCGAGACCAACAACGGCAACAACACCATCAACAACAACAGTACCACGAACGGCACCACCAACAGCACCACCAACGCCGGTCCCACCAACGGCAACACCAGCAACACCACCAACGGGACCATGAACCAGTCCTGACGGCGGAAGCGATGCCAGACCTGATGAACACTGAGCGGAAGACGCGACACGTCCGCAGATGACGTGACCGAGGAGATACCCGTGGACTCGACCCTGACCGCACTCCCGAGCAGCTTCTCGCCGCCTGATCCGGCGGTGCCCGATCCGTTCACTGACGACGACGGCTTCGGCGACGTTCTCGGCCAGGGTGCCTCGCAGGCCACCCTGGCTGCGGGCCTGCCCTTCGCGTTGACAGGAACCGCGCAGCCTGCGCCGGGG
>CALMVN010000111.1 GCA_937873225.1 uncultured Acetobacteraceae bacterium | reverse complement strand
GCGAAGCGCTGGGCCAGGAAGTAGCTGGTCGGGTTCATCATGTCGAGCTGGTAGACCACCGGCGCCGCCCGCGCGCCGCGTCGCACCGGCACGCCCAGTCCCGCCGCCACCTCGGGGCTCTCGAAGCGGAACAGGAACACCGCGTTCGGGTCCGCCCGCTCGTCCAGCGGTCCGCCGATCCGCGCCAGCGCCTCCGCCAGGCTGAGCTGCGGCGCGTTGAACGGCGTTTCCGACACCTTGGACGTGGCGCCGAACACGGTGAAGGTGCGCGGGTGGGTGCTCACCTGGATCCGGTCGCCGGGGATCAGGGCGATGTTCTGGTCCGGACTGTCCTGAAGCGTTTCCAGCGGGATGCGCGCGGAGCGGCCGCCGCGGCTGACCTGCACCGTCACGTCCTCCGGCGGATGGGTCGGGCCGCCGGCGATCGCGATCATGTCCAGCAGCCGCTCGTGCGCCAGCGTCAGCGGCTCGCGACCGGGCTTGCGTATGTCTCCCCCCACCACCACGGCATTGGCGATGTCGGTGCTGATCCGCACCAGCACCTGCGGGTTCTGCGACTGCCCCTTCAGCCCGGCCTGGATCGCGCTGGCGAGCTCGGTGGTGGTGCGGCCCGAGGCGCGGATCCGCCCGACATAGGGCACGTCCACGGTGCCGCCCGCATCCACCGCGATCGGCGGCAGGTTCTCGGAGGTGACGCTGGTGCTTGGACCGGGACCGCCCGTCAGCGGGTTGGCGGCGCCAGAGGCAAGCCCGCCCCCGCCGCCCCCGAACAAACCACTGCCGAGCTCGAAGATCGACACCTGCAGCACGTCGCCCGGCCCGATCCGGTCGTTCTGCGTCCGCTCGCCCAGCCCCCCGTCCAGCGACGACAGCAACGGCGCAGCACCCGCCGCGACCGCGTCGACCACCGCCGGGCTGAGCGGCACGATCCGGAAGCCCAGCGGGTTGGTTTGCGGCGTCTTCGCCGAGTCGAGGATCTTCTCCTCAACCGGGCCGCTGTCCGGCAGCGTGTTGCAGGCCGCCAGCAGCAGGAACGGCAGGACCGCGACCAGGACGCGCATCGGACCGCCTGGTCCCGGGTGACGCAGGCGCATGGTTATCGGCACCGCCGCGTGCCGATCGCCCGCTTCCGGACCGGCCCCCACTTCAGGCCGCCTCGCGCTGACGGCCGGACAGGACCGCGCGGTACATCTCCGCCAGGCGCGCCTCGTAGCCTGCCATGTCGAACCGCGCCGCCTGCGCCGGACCGGCCGCACGCAAGGCGGCGCAGGCATCGTCGTCGGCATCGAGCCGGCGTATGCCGGCGGCGATCGCCGTGGTGTCGTAGGCGTCGACGAACAAGGCCACCTCGCCCGCCACCTCCGGCAACGCGCCCTCGCGCGAGGTCAGCACCGGCGTGCCGAACGACAGCGCTTCCAGCACCGGAAGCCCGAACCCCTCGGTGAGCGACGGGAACAGCACCGCACGCGCGCACCGGATCAGCGTCATCAGCGCCGGCTCGGGCAGGTACTCGAGGTGGCGGATGCGTCCGCTCCGGGTGGCGCGCTCGATCATCAGCAGCTCGTTCTCCGCCTTCCATGCCATGGCGCCGACCAGCACCAGCGGACGCGACACGTCGGTCGCCAGGAACGCCTCGATGATGCGGCCGATGTTCTTCTTCGGCTCCAGCGAGCCGAAGAACAGGAAGTATCCGTCCGGCTGGAGGCCGAACAGCCCTTGGAGCTCCCCCGCCACCTCCGCATCCGTGCGCGCGAGCGCCGCCGCGTTCGGCCGGAACGACTGGTAGGTGTTGAACAGCCGGACGTCGACGCCGGGATGGAACGACAGGATGTCGCGGCGCGACGCTTCCGACACGGTGCACAGCGCGTCCGCCTGCGCCGCCAGTGCGGCGATCAGCCGGTAATGGTAGGTCTTGTCGTCCAGGGTGGTGTAGGGCAGCCGCAACGGCACCAGGTCGTGCACGGTGTAGACGTTCTTCGCCCCCTTCAGCCGGATCGGCAGCGGATAGGTCCAGTGCATGATCGCGGGCGCCTGCGGGACGGTGATGCTCAGGAAGCGCCGCGTGCGACGGAAATAGCGGCTGGCGGCGCGGAACAGCTCCGGCACGTTGAGGATGCGGTCATAGGACGGCATCCGGTGGCTGAAGCCGCGATGCTCGACCCGGGTCGTCATCGGCACCTCGATCGCCTCGCTGCCGAGCCATTCGGCGCGCCGGTCGTCGATCCAGCGGCGGCCGAGCAGCCTGGTGCGCCGGGGCGCGGGCTCCGTGCCCAGGCTGTCGAAGAAGATCACCTCCCGCAACGGCGGCGGGGTGCGGCGCGTGATGGTCATGCCGTACACCACGTCGACCTTGTGGCCCATGCGCGTCAGGCAATGGCTGAGCGTGCGGGCATAGGTGGCGACGCCGGTGCCGCGGCCGAGGGCCAGGTTGAAGCCGTCGATGCCGATGCGCAGGGCAGAAGGATCGGGCAAGCAGCGTTCTTCCGCGACAACGGTCCAGGGATGCCGGACGGGCGGGCGCCGCCGATCGGGCTCGGGAAGCCGCAGCCTAGGTGATCCGGCTCCGGTCCGAAAGGGAGGCCGCGGCGATCCGCCGGTACAGCCCGTCCAGCCGGGCGCCATAGGCCTCGACCGAGAACAGCCTCGCCCGCTCCCGTCCAGCGTTGGCCAGCCGGTCGCACAAGGCCTGGTCGCGGTCGAGCCGGCCGATCGCCAGCGCCAGCGCCGCCACGTCGCGCGGATCGGCCAGCAGCGCGGCCCCGCCGGCGACCTCCTCCGTGGCACCGCCACGTGCGGTCAGCACCGGCACCCCCAGGGTCATCGCCTCGGCGATCGGCAACCCGAATCCTTCGCCGAGCGACGGGAACAGCACCGCGCGTGCGTCCCGCAGCGCCCGCACCAGCACCGGACGCGGGGTCCAGAACAGGCGCAGCACCCGTTCCGGCGCCGGATGCCCGGACAGCGCCGCGAGCTCCGCCGACGCCCCCTCCCCGTCCGGCCCGACCAGCACCAGGGTGCGCCGGCTGCCGCTTCGCCCGTGCGCCGCGATCACCCGGCCGACGTTCTTGCGCCGCTCGACGCTGCCCACGCAGACGAAGCTGCCGGGCGGACAGGGCGCCTCGACCGCGTCGGCCTCGGCCAGCAGCGGCGGCGGCAGGTCGACCGCCTGGTACAGGTTGACCACACGCCCGGGCGTCACCTCCAGCCGGCGCACGATGTCGGTCCGCACCGTCTCCGACACGGTGACCACCGCGTCCGCCCGGGCGATCGCAGCACGGAGCAGCCGCTCCATCCGCCCGGGCGCGATGCCGGTCAGGTCCGGCTGCAGCAGCGGGATCAGGTCGTGCACGGTGACGAGGTTCGGCACCCCGGGCACGTGCAGCGGCAGCGGATAGGTCCAGTGCATGATCGCCGGCGGGTCCGGGAGGCGCAGGGCGAGCGGCCGGCGGTACAGGTCGAAATGCACCTGCGCCACCCGGAACAGATCCCGGGACAGCCAGGCCGGCTCGCTCCCCTGCCGGACCGGACGCGCGGTCCTGCCGGGCGCTACCGCCGCCAGAAGCCGGCGCAGACGCGCCCGTGTCCGGTGCGTGCTGCCGTCCGCTGCCGGCACCCCCGGCATCGCCTCGAGCAGCCATTGCGGCTGCCAGCCGCGCCGACGGCAGGTTTCGGCCAGCACCGCGGCATAGGTGGCGACACCGGTGCCGGCGGCACGCCCGACGTTGCGGGCGTCGAGCCCGATCCGCGGCCCGCCCGGGTGCGGAACGCTCAGCGCCGCGTCAGCCCGCTGCCGAACACCCGGTCCCAGAAGATGGCGGTGATCGCGTAGTTCGCATCCTGCCCGGCATAATGGTGGCGCAGGTGATGCCGCTTCAGCCGGGCGCCGACCGGCCCGCGCATCGGCAGCTGGTGGCAGGCCCAGTGCACGGTGTCGTAGCCCCCGTAGCCGGACGCGAAGCCGAGGAAGAACGCGTGGCCGGCCCCACCCCAGACCAGCAGCGACGCTCCCCAGATCGCGGCTCCGAGCGGCAGGCTGACCGTCAGCGGCATGAGGCTGCGAAGCGGATCCGTGGGGTCCTGATGGTGGTTCTGGTGCAGCAGGAACACCAGCCGCCTGCCCCAGCCCGACCGCAGCTCCAGGTGGAACACGAACCGGTGCCCGAGATATTCGAACAGCGTCCAGGACAGCAGGCCGGCCGCCGCGGCGAGCAGGAGCGGCGCCACCCCGACCGCCCGCTCCGCCACCACGGCCACCACCGCCAGCACCAGCAGCCAGACCGGCAGGAACAGCGGAAACGGCGTCAGCGTGGTCAGCTCCATCCAGCGGCTCCGGAACAGGC
>CALMVN010000110.1:3156-4438 GCA_937873225.1 uncultured Acetobacteraceae bacterium | reverse complement strand
GGTGATGCCGGCCTCCACCTGGGCGCCGTAGGTGACGGCGCTCCACCAGGTCTTCTGCGCCGCAGGAGGCGCCGCCGCGGTCGTCGGAACTGTCGTGGCCGGTGGCGCCCCGGCGGGCGCGGGCTTCGCACCCACCGGCACGGCCTGCGCACGCGCCGCCTCGGTGCATGCCGACAGGATTGCGGCGCATGCCAGGACCAGCGTGGTCCCGAGCGCCAACCGCGGCCGTCCAGGCCACGCGTCCCGGTTGCGGGGATGGGGAAAGGGTTGTTTCTGGGTCACTTTCGGAATCCAAGCTGTATCGGCGCGACATCCGGCGCGCAGGATCGCTGGCGCAGGCTTTCCCGCCGCTCCATAGGCCGTACGCCGGCATAAGGCCTCGATCGGGAAATGCAGGATCCGCATAAGGGTGTCATAAGGACCGGCACCGTTGGTGTATCGGAACAAGACGGCTGCCGCCTTTAGCGGACGTTTATGCGGGAAGACCGGAGCCGTATCGATTCCTTACGGGCCGGCGTCGCAGGAATGTCGCATCCGGCAGCGGTTCATGCGCCGGGGGAGAATGATGACAATGAGTGGAACGCTTCGTGATCGTCGTCTGCGCTACGCCCGGACGATCCTGCAGTCCCGTCGGAGTGCGATGGCGCTTCTCGGCGAGAACGCCGCTCTGGAAGGTCTGCGCGTGCTGGTGCTCGGAACCGCAGCGGCCGACGCGCTGTGCGCGCTGATGCACACCGAGTGCCGGAAGGCCGAGGCGCGGCTGCCGGAGGCGCATGTGGAGGCGCGGTCTGCCGACCTGGTCCTGGCGCCGCACGTGACGCTGGTCACGATCAACCAGGTGATCAACCAGGCGGTCCGGGCCCTGGACCATGACGGCCGGATCGTCATCGCGGTCCCGCCGAACGCGGGCGACTTCGTCGACGTGACGGTCGGGACGCTGGTCCGGGCGGGGTTCGAGATGCCCCAGCTCCGCCACGAAGGCGGCCGGACGACGATCCATGCCCTGCGCGGGGAGGTCAGGAGCCGGGCCTGACGGCGCGACCGACCGGTCGGCGACGAGGCGGAGCGGGGTGACTGTTCCTGTCGGCCGGCCTCGTGCCGCGGCCTGAGGAGCACGCTTGTGGCGGTTGCAGCCGTCCTGATCGAGGGCGCGCCGAACCCGCCGGACGGCATGATCACGCGCCACGCAGGAGCGGGGAGCAGCCGCGCAGTCGCTCCGGGCTTCCCGACGCGTGCCAGCGGTTTCCTGAACCAGGTCACCTGCCGTCACGACGCCTCGATC
>CALMVN010000110.1:0-3056 GCA_937873225.1 uncultured Acetobacteraceae bacterium | reverse complement strand
CTGCCGTTGCAGCTCGGCCGATTTTCGCATCCCGGGTGGAGGGTTTATCGATCTGCTCAACAGCACGAGCCGCACCGAGGCGAGGCGGATCGCCGCGTGTTCTTCAACGTGTCGGTCAGGCTCCGGCTCGCGGACGGCGTGACACTGCATTGCGGGCGAACGCTCGTGTCATGAGACCGGTCCGGAAAAGACGGAACCCTTCGCGAGTGGCATGGCCGATCGCCAAGCATCGGCCTGCGCTCGGTCATATAGATCTCGATCCGTCAATCATGATCAAGCCTTGACCTTTGCATCACGAAGGCCGCGTAGTTCGTCCCCGTTCGCTGGTCACGATGGAAAAAAGCCCAGTTCCGCCGACCCAGCAGACGTGCCGGTTTCGTGGGACACGTTCCGATTTCTGCAGTGAGGGTCGCGATCGGCATCCGGACCCGACGAATCCTTTGGGAGGATCGTAATCATGAGGATCAGCTTCAGCACGGTCGTCGCCCTGACAGTCCTGTGGGTCGCGCCCGGTCATGCACAAGGAACATCCGCGGATGCGGGCTTTGCGGCACCGGACGTCGCCTCGACACCGACCGCCGTCGCGAAAAGCGCCAAGCGCGGTATCGCCTACGATCTCGCCTCGCCGGCCGACATGGCGGCGCTCGCGCCAGGCGTGAGCTGGTGGTACAACTGGACGTCGACGCCGAATGCGGGCGTTCCGGCAAACTATCTGACGCAGTATCAGATGGATTACTATCCGATGCTGTGGAACGGCAGCTTCAACGCGTCCACGGTCGTGGCCTTCCTGCTCGCCAACCCGACCATCCACTACCTGCTGGTGCTGAACGAGCCCAACGTCGGCGGGCAGTCCTACCTCACGCCGCAGCAGGCGGCACAACTCTGGCCGCAATACGAGAAGATCGCGTCGGAGGCGGGGGTGAAGATCGTGGGGCCGCAGATCACCTGGGGCACCATGCCGAACTACAGCGATCCGGTGGCGTGGCTGGACGCGTTCTATGCCGCATACGAGGCGGCCAACGGCGGGCGGCAGCCGAGCATCGACTATCTCGGCTTCCACTGGTACGACTACGGCATCGCCGACCAGCTGAACCGGCTGGACAAGTACGGCAAGCCGATCTGGGTGACCGAGTTCGCCAACTGGCACAGCCAGAACGACGGGGCGCAGATCACCACCCTGGCCGAGCAGGAAACGCAGATGACCAGCATGGTCGCGACCCTGGAAGGGCGAAGCGACGTGTTCCGTTATGCCTGGTTTACCGGCCGGGTCAGCCCGGATCCGCATTACAGCAGCCTGCTCGGGGCCACCGGCCAGCTGACCGGGCTGGGCCAGCTGTACCTGTCCCTGCCGCATTGAGCCGATACGGGCCGGGTTTCGGCCCGGCTTGACGCTGCGGTGGCCGAGGCCGGACAACGGGAGGATGCAGCGCATCTTCTCCGGGATCCAGCCGTCCGGCGTGCCCACGCTCGGCAACTATCTGGGCGCCATCCGCAACTGGGTGGCGCTGCAGGACGGGCACGACTGCCTGTACTGCCTGGTGGACCTCCATGCCATCACCACCTGGCAGGACCCGGCAGCGCTCAGGGCGCAGACGCGGACCCAGGCGGCGATCCTGGTCGCGGCCGGGATCGATGCCGAGCGCCACGTGCTGTTCAACCAGTCGGCGGTCAGCGCGCATGCCAGGCTGGCCTGGATCTTCAACTGCGTGGCCCGGCTCGGCTGGCTGAACCGGATGACGCAGTTCAAGGACAAGGCGGGCAAGGACCGGGAGGCGGCGTCGGCCGGGCTCTACGTGTATCCGAACCTGATGGCGGCGGACATCCTGGCCTACCACGCGACGCGTGTGCCGGTGGGGGACGACCAGCGCCAGCACCTGGAGCTGGCCAACGACATCGCGCAAAAGTTCAACCACGACTACGCGGTGGAGTTCTTCCCCGCGGTGGAGGCGCTGGTGCCGCCGGAGGCGGCGCGGGTGATGAGCCTGCGCGACGGGACGCGGAAGATGAGCAAGTCCGACCCGTCTGACCAGAGCCGGATCAACCTCCTGGACGATGCGGACGCGATCGCGCTGAAGATCCGGCGGGCGAGGACGGATCCGGAGCCGCTGCCGTCGGAGGCGGGAGGGCTGGAGGGGCGGCCGGAAGCGCGGAACCTGGTGACGATGCTGGCGGCGCTGGAAGGATGCTCGGTGGACGCGGTGCTGGCGAAGCATGGCGGCCAGGGGTTCGGGACGTTCAAGGCGGTGCTGACGGAGCGGGTGCAGGCAGCGGTGGCGCCGATCGCGGGCGAGGCGCAGCGGCTGATGGGCGATCCGGGGCACCTGGACGCGCTGCTGCGGCACGGGGCGGCGCGGGCGGGGGTGATCGCCGGTGCTGGACTGGGTGGAGACCCAAGGGATCGGGACCGGGCTGCTGACGCTGTGGTGCCAGCATACCTCGGCGTCGCTGACGGTGCAGGAGAACGCGTCGCCCGAGGTGCTGACCGACATCGCGCGGTATTTCGAGACCATCGCCCCGGAGGCGCCCGGGCGATACCGGCACGATGACGAGGGGCCGGACGACATGCCGGCGCACTTGCGGGCGATGCTGACCCAGACGCAGCTGACGATCCCGGTGGGGGACGGGCGGCCGGTGCTGGGAACGTGGCAGGGGATCTACCTGTTCGAGCACCGGCGCCGGCCGCATCGGCGGCGGGTGGTGCTGCACCTGCTGGGGGAATAGCGGGAGGAGCGACGGGCGTGGACGGTGGCGGCGATCGCGGGCAGGCCCGGGCGGTGGCGCCTCTGTTGCTGGCGGTGATGCTGCTGGTGTTCGGCACCAACCTGCAGGGGGTGCTGCTGCCGATCCTGGGGCACATGCGCGGCGCCGGGATGACGGCGATCGGGCTGTACTCGGCCGGCTGGTCGGCAGGGTTCGTGCTGGCGTGCCTGTGCACCGGGTGGATCCTCGCGGTGCTTGGGCCGGTGTGGGCGTTCGCGCTGCTGGGAGTGGTGTCGGCAACGGCGGCGATGCTGCTGCGGCTGGTGCCGGGCGACCCGTCCTGGATCGTGCTGCGG
>CALMVN010000109.1 GCA_937873225.1 uncultured Acetobacteraceae bacterium | reverse complement strand
CATCCCGACGACCCGGTGTTCGCACAGTTCCGCCGGCGCATGGAGAGCGAGCAGGGCACCCTGGCGCGTCGGCCAAAGCCCAGGCGGCCGCAGACCAGCCTGCCGCTTTGGCTGCTGGACCAGATCACGGCCACGAGGCCCGGCATCGTGCCGT
This sequence comes from uncultured Acetobacteraceae bacterium, assembly GCA_937873225.1. Classification (GTDB taxonomy): domain Bacteria; phylum Pseudomonadota; class Alphaproteobacteria; order Acetobacterales; family Acetobacteraceae; genus Lichenicola. Next base: position 5,735 of record CALMVN010000109.1, on the reverse strand, counting down.
TGTCGTCGAACGCGCTGGCGTTGCGCTTCGACACGCTCCGGCCCGGGCCAGAGCTGGCGCTGCGGCGGCCGGAACAGGAGGAGGCGCAAGCCGAGCTGCTGGACCCGCCCTCGGTGCTGGAGCGCCGGCTGCGGATCCGGCTGGGCGAGATGGTCTCGCGCCAGGCAGTGGAGGACGAGGCGGGACGTGCCGGGCTCAAGGGCCGTGTAGCCGGTCCGGGACTGGCGCATCGCTACAACGCGGTGCTGAAGCGGATCAGCGGCAACAAGAGCCGGGCGCAGATGACGCTGGCGGAGCTGGAAGCGGCGGCCGCTTGGCTGGAGCGCAACCGGCTGGCCGAGCACGTCGGCCTGCTGGACGACGACCCGCGCTACGCCTGGAGCCTGCGACAGCGCCAGGAGTGGACGCCGCCGGTCGGTCGGGTGCCGAAGCCAAGCCGAGAGGCACGGCAGAGGCAGTAGGAGAAGCGGCGAGGTTGAGCAACACGTCGGCCGCCACATCAGACTGTCACGCTAGACCAGCGGATCCAGCCTGATGGTCCGGGTTCTAACTTGACAGTGCTATGGAGTGCGCCCCTGCGGGTGGACAGGATGAGGCGATCTGATTGACCCCCTGCTGGTAGGCCTTACAGGAGTGAGGTCATGGCCAAGCACCGCGTCCACAGCATTGAGTTCAAGCGCTACAAGGCGGCCCGGCCTGCCTCTGCACAAGCTGGTGCCCTGGTTCATCATCGGCTTCCTGGGGCTGACAAGGATACGGTCTTTCGGGCTGGTGCCGCATGCGGTTCTATGTCCTACCTCATCGGCCGCGAGCCTGCTCATCGTGGTGTCCATGGCAGCACTCGGCCTCGGCACCGATCTACGCATGGCAGCTCGGGCCGGCGGCCGGGTCACGGCGGTGGTGATGCTCTCCCTGCTGGTATTGGGACTGCTAAGCCTCGCGCTGATCCGCCTGCTAGGCGTTGCCTGATCAGCCGGCGGCAGAACCGCCTGGGCGTCCTGTCGTCGGTGCTTGAAGACCTTGTCGGCTTCCGGAGAGGTGTTGATGTCAAATCTATTCTGTAGAAAGTCAGACCTGATCGTGCATTCGAAGACGCCGTTCAACGCCGAGCCGCCGCTGCATCGGCTACGGGGCAGGCTCATGACACGCCAGGAAGACTTCTACGTGCGCAGCCACGGCAACATCCCCCAGCTCGACGAGAGGACGCATCGTCTCCGCGTCACCGGGATGGTGCAAGCGCCGCTCGATCTGTCGGTACCGGAACTGCGCGCCCGCTTTCCGGTCCGCACCGTGACGGCGGTGATGCAGTGCGCCGGCAACCGTCGTGCGGATCAGCAGCAGGTGCGACCGACCTTGGGAGATCCATGGGCGCCAGGCGCCATCGGCAACACCGACTGGACAGGCATATCGCTGGCCGATGTGCTGGAGGCCGCAGGCGCCGAGAAGGACGCAATCCTGCATGTCGCCTTCGACGCGTGCGACGAGGTCGAGATGCCGAAGGAGGGACGCTTCAACTACGGCGCCTCGATCCCGATGGCCAAGGCCATGGCACCGGAAGTCTTGCTCGCCTTTGCCATGAACGGCGAGCCTCTCGCGCCGGAGCACGGGTATCCGCTGCGGGTCGTGGTGCCTGGTTACGCCGGCGTGCGCAGCCCGAAATGGCTGTCCACCATCACGGTGCAGAACAAGCCATCTAGCAACCACATGCAAGCCCGCGACTACAAGCTGGTGCCGGCCGATGTGACGGAAGACACGGTCGACTGGGACAAGGGCGTCACGATCTACGACATGCCACTCAACTCCGCGATCTGTGAGCCCGCAGCGCGCGCCGTGCTGAAGACCGGCCGGACGACGGTGCGCGGCTATGCGATCGCGACCGCACGCGACGTCGTGCGCGTCGACGTGTCGATCGATGGCGGCCGCAGCTGGCGCCAGGCTAATCTCGAGCACGATCCGCACGCACCCTGGAGCTGGACCTTCTGGTCTGCGGACCTGGACCTGCCGAGAGGCGACCACGAGCTTACCGTACGCGCTTGGGATTCAGCCGGGCAGACCCAACCTGCGCAGCCAGACGACACCTGGAACTTTAAGGGATAGCTGCGGGCGGCGGGGCACGGGGTCCAGGTAGCCGCCGAATGCGCGGCCTCCGCCGCGCATGTTCGGGCCGAGCGGGGCGGGGCGCGCGGCCGCGGGCCTCTGGTTGGCGGTCGTGCTGACCGGCATCGACACCGGGCTCTAGGGGGTCACTGCACGAAAACGACTTTTACGGACGCTGGACCTGAACCAACCAGGAACATCTTCCTTCCCGGCGCCTGGCGACGTGCTCCGGGACCGTGCAAGCTTGCCTGCAGGGCGGTTTGTTGTCGCCGTACGAAGTCACACAAAATCCCCATCCTTCCCAGCTTCAAGTGCAGGAGGCGGCGGTGGCGAGACAGAGGCTTATGAGCGAGTTGGCGGCGTCCGAGATTCGTGGTCAAGCCGACGCGAGCCAGCTGTCTGGTCGTAGCGGCCAACACGCAGGGGATCTGCCTGAGCCGCTGGTGGTCTCGGCGCTGGACACAACGGTGGCGGGTGATAGCTTCGCGGCTCACTGAACCGCCGCCCGCCAGAGGTGGCATTGCATCGGCCCAGGCGGCGCTAGCCGGGCATCCGTTGGCGGAAGGTGATCGACTATTGCGGCTCGCTCATCCCGTGCGGCTTAGATTTTAGTAGGACACGAAATGCTCAAGCATCTTGACCCGCTACTTTCCCCAGACTTGCTCTATGCGCTCGCGTCCATGGGGCATGGCGATACGATCGCGCTGGTAGACGCGAACTTCCCGGGCACGGCCAGAGCGCGACGGCTTATCACGCTGCCGGGCATCGGCGCGGTGCCGGCACTGCTCGCCGTGCTCTCGGTGCTCCCGCTCGATACCTTCGTGACGGCGCCGGCGCAGACCATGCAGGTGGTGGGCGACGCGGCCGCCATGACGGAGGCACTCGCCGATCTCGGCCGAGCGATGCGTGATTGCGGCGCGCCCGAACCGGAACCGATCGAGCGATTCGCCTTCTATGAGGCCGCAGCGCAGTCGTTCGCGATCGTGCAAACTGGGGAGCGCCGGCTGTATGGCAATATCATCGTGCGCAAGGGCGTGATCGGATGAACGGCATCGTGGACCAACTGCGGGCCGCACGCGTGGTGCCGGTGGTGCGGGCCAATTTCCTCTGCCGCTTTGATGAGCTAACTCTGTTGTGACTACCCTCAGCGACGTTGGCAGAGTTCGCTTCCCGTACTTTGGTTGGGAGCGAGATCCACGGCCGAATACCCTCCCAAGTTGTTCATACTAGTGGCTTTGCGGACCGGCACGTACAGATTCGAGGCTTCTGCGAGCGGAGTCCGAAATGCCATGCAGGAGGCGTCGTCACGTCTTTGTCGATGGCCTGAGCGCTATTTCAGTATCACCAAGCCCATCTCCGGATGTCGTCGTTCGCGCCGAGTGAGACCTGCCGTCAACCGACCACAGCTCATGTCCAGGGCAGGATGGCGATCCGACCAACAAGGTCGGTGGAGTGCTCCAGGAGCTCGTGGGCCTCACCGACGCGAGCGAGCGGGAAGCGTGCGGCGATCCGCGTGCTGATCCTGTTCTCACCCAGTAACTTGAGCACGGTGATCATGTCGATCATGCGCGAGCCGCGGACGCCCAGCAGGTTCAGCTCGAGCCGCATGAAGTCGGCGGCGTCGAACGGCAGCGACGCGTCGCCCTGCTCGCTGGTGAGTACGATGCGGCCACCCAAGCGAAGGATGTCCCTGGCGAAGCGCAAGGACTCCGGGCTGCCGGTAAAGTCGACCGCGTGGTCCACGCCCTCACCGCCGGTCAGGGCCCGCACCTCGTCGCGGGCACGGTCGGCGTCGGTCGTCACCACCGCCGCGTCGGCACCGAGTTCCAGCAAAGTGTCGCGCTTGCCTTCCTGGCGCGTCGTCGTGATCACCCGGGCGCCGGCGAGCTTTGCGAGCTGCACCGTCGCCTGGCCCATCCCGCCAGACGCGCCGATGACCAGGACATCGTCACCCGGCCGTACGCCGAGACGGTCGCGCACGATACGGTGGGAGGTCGAGAACGCCCACAGCGACACGCCGGCCTGTTCGATGTCGGCACCGTCGGGCAGGTGCAGCCACATGTGCTCATCGCGCACCAGGTATTGCGCGTTGCTGCCCATCCCCTGGTGCCCAGGCACGGCGACGCCCTGGGACAGGTTCCCCAGGCCGCGCGCGACCTCAACCGAGCCAGGATCCTCGGGATGGGTGACGCCAACGACGCGATCGCCCGGCTCGAACCGGATCACCCCCGAGCCGACTGCTACCACCTCGCCCGCCGTCTCGCGGCCGAGCTGCTGGGGCAGCGGAAACGGCGTCCGCCCAGGGATCTGGTAGCGGGCAAGCAGGCCGGACCGGTACTTGATGTCCCAGCGCGACACCGAGCCCGCCAAGTTCTTCACCAGCAGGTCGTGGGGGCCGAGCGGCGGCAGGTCGTACTCGTCGACGACGAGCTTCTCAGGGCCGCCGTACTCGAACAGGCGCACGGCGAAGGTTTTAGTCGGTAGCATCATCTGGTTTATTTTCCTTCGTATCTATGTCCTCGTCGAGCCGGGGGGCGTACGACACATCCCTCCGTACGAGTGGCGACGCCTTACAAGGCGCCGGGGACGGCTGGAGAGGCTTGGGATGGAATTGGTGCCCAGCCGGCTGCGCCGGGTTGCTCCGATCGCGCAAAGGTCGAGACGCGGGTGAGGCAGCGGCAACCGTCACACGACGTGACGCGGCGTGCACCACTGCAACGAACTCAGCAAGCACGTCGTGCAGATGACGCAAGAAGCCGCACTGCTGCTCGACACGGTTATACTGTTCGACGTTGACCTTCCAGATTACGGTGTCGGCATCAGCCGCCATGCATGCCTCCGTGAGCCGGACTCCGTGTGAGGCGAGCACATCCGCCATCGCCGACTCCAGCGTCTGCGTCTTCATCATCTCCCGTTCTTGAATGTCGGGATAGCCCATTAGGAGATAGTGGCGGGCACGAGCATCCGCTCGATTGGGTTCGAAATGCTCTCCAGTCGCTTCGAGGGTGCCCACCACAGCATTGAATGGCTCTACATCCACAGACGTTCGCTCGATAGCGCCAGTCATGACGGCCCGAAATTCAGCTGCTCGCCAGAACAAGACTGCCCGTTCGGCGATCAACGGCACGGGCGTCGCGTCGTAACCTCGTTCTCGGAACGGCTCCAGTGCAGCTTCCGCAAACCGTCCTCACGCATCGGGAGCCTTCTGCACCAAGCACCGAGTCTGGGGTCAATGTCAGGTAATGACAATAATCGTGATGCACTGTCATGTCCTGACAGTCAAGCGGTTGGTGATGGGTCTTCCCGTCCCGGACGGGTCCGTAGCTCGCCTCGATGCCGCGTAGCGTTAGGATCTCACTCAGACCACGGAGCGTCAGCCGGTAGCGGAAACGACAGAACACTACTACGGCGATAAGGTCGCTAGGCAGGCAGGTCAGGTTCAGCGCGCTGCCGCTGCGCTCGTTGAACTGCCGCCCGCAGTCCCAGCGTATGATAGACCCTGACAAAACACGTGCTGAATTGCCGAACATTGTCGGCCGGAAGAAACCTATCTGCAGCCCTTCCTTCGCCCACGAGCTCGCTCGCACAAGATACGTCACCTCAAACAACGAAAAGGTCCGGCTCAAGTAAGCCAAGGC
>CALMVN010000108.1:25417-28958 GCA_937873225.1 uncultured Acetobacteraceae bacterium | reverse complement strand
CAGGGCGCCGCCCATCGATCTGCTTCGCAGCTCGATCCGCTGGGGCCGGAGGCCCTATCAGTCTTTAAATCGGGTTTCCAAAGGGCAACCGTTTCTTTGGCGGGTCCAGGGCAGGGCCCTGGCCTGTGTGCAGGTCGAACCCCGCCGCCGTTGGTATCAGGCTGCCCGCACTGCCTCGCCATAGGCCTCGCATACGAGGTCGTCGATGAACTGGCCGTCCGGCGCATCCGGAAGCGTCGACGTCGTCTGCGCCTGCTCCACCCGTTCAAGCAGGCTCTCGATCTCGTCGGCTACCCGGGCATAGGCCACGTTTCCCTGCTTGATCGCCAGGATGTGCGGCGCGTAGCCGAGCGGGAAGGTGATCCACGCGGTCCCGAGGAACTCCAGGGCCTCGCGGCCGACGCGCACGGCGTGGGACAGAGCCTTCCAATCGACGCCCTCGTTCTTCTCGGCCAGGCATGCCCGCGTGCCGTACTCGGTCAGGATGCGCGCGTAGATGGTCCTCGCGTCCTTCATGGACGCGAAGAACGGCGCCTTGCGGTTGCAGCACTCCAGGTGGGGAATGCTCCGGCCCTGTCCCGGCTGCTCGATCATGACGATCCCGGTGTGGGACAGGTCGCCGAGCGCCAGGCGCGCGGACAGGCTGTCCGCGGCGTCCCCCAGCTTCGCCAGATGACCATGGTTCCCGATCTCGCGGTCGAACCACTCGACGACCTCCCGCGCCGCGTGAACCCGAGAACCCTTGATCCCGTACCTGTTCGCCTGCGTCCGGCAGTAGCCGACGAAGCTGGCGGCGCGCCTGCTGACCAGACGGTGCCGGTTCTCGACGATGCGGTTCCACAGCGGGTGCGGGTCGGACGGCATCGCCCATCGCGGCGCGAACAACATGTCCAGCGCGACCGTCTGCCCCTCAGCCAGAAGGGACAGGTAGCGGTGGAGGGCGAACGCCTCCTCGTCGACGTCGCCCGGCCGGTTCTTCTCGCCGTGCGCCTTCTGTCGCCTGTTGTCCGTGCTGGCGGCGACCCGTTGCAGCAGGATCTCCCGCGCAGGCGGCAGGACGACCGACTTGTAGTCGACGTCCGACGCCGGCGTCGAGGTGCCGTAGAGATGCGAGCCGAACCTGACGCGCATCAGGTCCGTCATGGTCTGGCGGCCTCCCAAGCGTGCACGATCGACCATGCCTGGCGCAGAAGCTGCGGATCACCGGACGTCATGACGTCCAGCAGGGCGCGCTTCTCACGCATGTAGCGGACCGCGAAGCCGGGATCGTGCATCGTGATCGTGTGGGAATTGTCGATGAGGTCGGCCAGCTTGATGGTCTGGCCGTCCGACGTGGCGCGCGCGCTGTGCTGGCGGTCGATCTCCTTCCGCACTGCCCGGTTGCCATCGCCCGGCCTGCTGACGTCGGTCAGCTGCTCGACCAGGGATGCGACGTCGGGGCCGAACTCGGCCTCGATCTCCTGAAGCGTGACCGGCGTATCTTCGACCACGTCGTGCAGGTAGGCGGCGGCCACCATCTCCGGCCGCCCACCGATCGACGCGACGATACCGGCCACGGCTGTCGGATGCACGATGTAGGGCTCGCCCGTATACTTGCGGCGATGGTCGATGCTGGCGTGCGCAGCCGTGGCGAACTCACGCGCGCGGCTGACGAGATCACCCATTTCCCACCCCCTTGCCGGCCGGGCGCCTGGATTGCGGATCCGGTCATAGAACCGCTTGTTGCACCACCGCCAGCTTTCGCCGTTCGTCGTCCGGTAGCGGTGCAAGCCCTTCATGTCGCGTGTGGCGATGTCGGTAGTCGTGTGCGACTTGCCACACCTGCCCGACCTCGATGCACGGCACCTCCTCCACCACCGGCTCCGACATGATCCAGCCGGCAGAGCTCCAGCAACGGGCGGCGGAGCTGAGGTCGAAGTCGATCATGGTTCCCAGAAAATGATCTGCCTCAGCGGCACATGAGGCTGCAACGGGATGGACGCCCCTTCCACCAGCGGCTTCTGGTCCGGCACCCGCCCATCCTGAGCTTTCTCAGGACCGGCCCCGTCCCCGGGCCGGTTCCCGGCTCGGCCGCGAGGCCGCGGGTTGCTCCGGGACGGGCTTCTTCCGGAACGAGGGCTGCGACGGTGCGGGCGGGGCGATGTCCGCCAGGCTGTCCCGGAACTGCCGGATCTGGTCCCGCGCGCGGCCAGAGATGTCGCCGGCTTCCAGGCCGGCATTGACCACCGCCTCGAAGTCCAGGCTCGTTTGCGCCGCGAACAGCGCGTCGAGCACCAGCCGCTTGGTCACCGGACCCTTGCGGGCGGCCATCGCCGCCATCGCCTGCCAGGCCGCCTTGGCGGCGAGCGAATTCTCGACCGCAAGCCTGAGAAGCTCCTTCTCGTCATCCGGCATCAACAGGTTCTCCGTGACAGTTCGACGACATCGGCGGATGCAACGCCGCCCGTCTGCGGATCGCCAGCCCGGGAAACCGTCTTCACGGACCCGTGATACATCGAGCCCGACCGCGTTCCGCTGGTCAGCCGAGTGCCTGCTTCCTCCGGCGATCCGCAGGCCCCATGTCCTCGCCGCGCCGGCTTCCCGTCCCGGGCTCCGGATGCGACCGAGGTCGATCATGAACCGGGCGCGACGCCGGGGTGGAACCACGGGACGCCGGCATGGATCCGCCTGCCTGTCACCCGAAGGAACCGCGAACCGTGCCCGGCAGGCTCGGGCATGCTCGGACCGGCGCCTGTGCGTCACGCGATGGTGCGACCCGTGCGAGCGTCATCCGCATGATCCCGCAGCGAGGGCCGTCACCGCATCTCCTTGCCGCGGGACGCGAGCCGGAACCCGGTGGTGGCGGCTGCCGACTCGTGACAGCGCCTCGGGGCACGCCCTCGCCGCCGGGCCGGATGCGTGATCAGCCCTGGACGAACGCGAGCAGGTCGGCGTTGATCCGCTCCGCATGCGTGGTCGGCATGCCGTGCGGCAGGCCGGGATAGGCCTTGAACGTCGAGCCCCGGACCAGGGCATGCGACAGCGGGCCGGACGCGGCGAACGGCACGATCTGGTCGTCCTCCCCGTGCATGACCAGGGTCGGCACGTCGATCGCCTTCAAGTCCTCGGTGAAGTCGGTTTCGGAGAATGCCTTGATGCAATCGTACTGCGCCTTGACGCCGCCCATCATTCCCTGGCGCCACCAGTTCCGCCGGACGCCGTCATCGGCCTGCACTCCCGGCCGGTTGTAGCCGTAGAACGGCACGGTGATGTCGAGATAGAACTGCGCCCGGTTGAACGCGGTGCCGCGGCGGATGTCGTCGAACACCGCCATCGGGGTGCCGCCGGGGTTCGCGTCGCCCTTGACCATGATCGGCGGCACGGCGCTGATCAGCACCGCCTTGGCGACGCGTCCCGCGCCGTGCCGCGACACGTAGCGCGCCACCTCGCCGCCGCCGGTGGAATGGCCGACATGGATGGCGTCGCGCAGGTCCAGCGCCGCGGCCAGGGCCGCCACGTCGGCGGCATAGGTATCCATCTCGTTGCCGGTAGAGGTCTGGGT
>CALMVN010000108.1:7730-25407 GCA_937873225.1 uncultured Acetobacteraceae bacterium | reverse complement strand
CGCTCGACCGTCTGGAAGGCGGCGACGAGACGCTGGATGCCTTGCTTCGGATCGGCGAATGCGTCCGTATCAACGATGGCGAACTTGCCCTCGGCGATGGCGGCGGCTGTGCCGGTCTGCGAAGGGGCCGCGCCGGTCGTGGGCGATCACCCGGTAGCCGCGCTCGAGGAAGAACATCATCTGCCCGTCCCAGTCGTCGGCGCTGAGCGGCCAGCCGTGATGGAACACGATCGGCTGGCCGTCGCCCCAGTCCTTGTAGAAGATCTCCGTGCCGTCCGTCGTGGCGACCGTTCCCATATTTCGCGCTCCTGAGGGTGGAGCAGCCCCATGCCGAGCTGATCCGGGTTGCATTCGTCCCCTCCGCTCGCCGAGCGGCCGCACCGGCAGCGAGCCTAGCGAAGCCCTGGAAATCCTGCACGCCCGGAAATGCGGGCAAACCCGGATCGCCCCTCCATCCAGCCGGGGCTGTTCCTGGACACCACCGTGGCAGCGGTGGATCAGGGTGGGACCGACCGCCCCTGGAACGGCGTTGGGTTCCCCGGTCACAAGGAGGTTCATGGAACGTTCTCACGAGTCTGCGATGAGCCTGAAGGCCGACGACGGCACCGACAACCCGGCCATCGACAGCCGGCTTCTCCTCCTGCCGCCCTTGCCGGTCCTGTCCGCACCGGCGCCCGGCTTGTATACGTTCGAGAACGCCGCGCAGGCCTGGCTCCATCCAGCCAAGGCATCCGTCCACGGCCTCACGCCGACGCGGGGCCGATCCGGCCATCCGTTGATCTCGACCGCAAGCGGCGTGAACGCGTCCGCGTTCCTCGACCGGTCCGGCAACGTCATCATCACCTTCCATGGCACCAAGACGGCGGCTCAGACCGCGTCGGGCCTGCAGATCCTGAGCGGCACCAGCCCGTCGCGGTGCAGGGCTCTGCCGACGCCCTCGGCTTTGCGACAACCGTGCAGCAGGCAGCCAGGTCCGAAGGCATCCTGCCGAGCAGCATCTATGTCGGCGGCTACTCGCTGGGACGGAACCCTGGCCTCCTTCGTCGCCTCCAGGACCGGCCTTGCCGGCAGGCCGTTCCCCTCCTCCGGCGTCCCGGGCTGGCAGGCCACGGCGGTCCACGCCGCCGACTTCGTCAGCTATGTCGGCAAGGGCGACCCGCTCGCCAACTACAGCACCGATGCCGGCGAGCTGGCACCGTTCGCGTCGGCCATCAGCGGCTATTCGCTTCAGGCGCTGGAAGCCGGCGCCCGGCAACGCCGGCGCAGGTGGGCGCGTTGGCGAACGGGTTCTTCACCCTGTTCAACGAGTACCACGGCCTCAACAACCACGAGGCGGACGCCGCCTCCGCGGTCGTGTGGGCCATGGCCTGCGGGCTGCAGAACACCGGCATGGCGACGATGGCGGCGGACTCGCCGGCGCTGGCAGCGGGCTTCGCCAGCCCGGCCAGGCTCGCCATGATCCTGACGGCGGTCGGCGGCGTCTGCGCATCCGCCGAGCAGTTCGGACATCACGGGCCTGCGGCGCTCCTGCACCGCCGCGTTTGAAACGGGCGGCCGCAGACAGGAACGGTTGAAGCCTCGGGACTGGAGCGGGCGGAGGGAATCGAACCCTCCTCGGTAGCTTGGAAGGCTACTGCATTACCACTATGCTACGCCCGCCTCGGGGCTGCTGTTAGCGCGGCAGCGGCCGGTTCGGCAAGACCCGGTCCGTCGGCCCGACCTGCCAGGCCGCTCTTGACAGGACCGGCCGCACGCCCTCTTTACGCGACCTGCGCCGGGTTCGCCGTGCGGCCGATACGGGGTCTTCTTCCCGACCGGTCGGAGAGCGGCGGCGCTGCAGGGGTGTAGCTCAATTGGCTAGAGCGCCGGTCTCCAAAACCGGAGGTTGCGGGTTCGAGACCCTCCGCCCCTGCCAGCCGCTCGCAGGTCCGGGCTCCGGATCGGCGAGGCTCGTCCAATCGGTAGGTGTGAAGGTGGATCGTGGCGGCCAGTCCTGCGAAGTTCGTGCGCGAGGTGCGCTCCGAGGTGACAAAGGTCACCTGGCCCTCGCGTCGCACCACCCTGATCACCACCGGTCTGGTTGCGGCCATGGCGTCGCTGACGGCGATCTTCTTCTTCGCTGTCGACCAGATCATCGGGCTGGGCGTCCGCGCGTTGTTCGGCTTCGGCACCTGACGGTGCCGGGGGTTCGGCTTCGGCACCTGACGGTGGCGCGGCCGAAGCTTGAGGTCTGAGGAAGAGGTCATGGCGAAGCGCTGGTACGTGGTCCACGTTTATTCGGGCTTCGAGAAGAAGATCGCGCAGCAGATCAAGGAGCAGGCGCAGACCAAGGGCCTGGCCGACCACATCGACGAGGTGCTGGTGCCGTCCGAGGACGTCACGGAGGTGCGCCGCGGGCAGAAGGTGAACTCCGAGCGCAAGTTCTTCCCCGGCTACGTGCTGGTGAAGATGGAGCTGACCGACGACGCCTGGCACCTGGTCAAGGACACGCCCAAGGTTACCGGCTTCCTCGGCTCGAAGACCAAGCCGTCGCCGATCTCGAACGCCGAGGCCGAGCGGATCATGAAGCAGACCCAGGAAGGCGTGGAGCGTCCGCGTCCCGCCGTTCTGTTCGAGATCGGCGAGCAGGTGCGCGTGGCGGACGGCCCGTTCACCTCGTTCAACGGCACCGTCGAGGACGTGGACGAGGAGAAGGGCCGCCTGAAGGTCAGCGTGTCGATCTTCGGCCGCTCGACCCCGGTGGACCTCGAGTACGGCCAGGTCGAGAAGGTCTGACGCAGCCGCCGGCGGCGAGGCTCCTGCCGCCGGCGCAGTTCAGGTGGCGCAGTTCAGGTCCGGGACGGTTCCGGCGCCAGCAGGGCGACGGGCGCAGACCCCAGCGCGCGCGCTTCCCGGGCCGCCTCGTCGGCCACCTGGCCCAGCAGCCGGCTGAGGGCGGCCACCAGCGCGTCCAGGCCGGGACCGTCCGGCGCCGTGACCAGGTGCAGCGCGTGGCTCGCGGCGAGGCCGCCGTCCGGACGGGCCACCGACAGCGTCGCGGCGATCTCGACGTTGCCGGCCGGATCCTGCGCGAACCGGGACACGTCGAGTTCCAGCACCGCCTGCGCCTCGGTCGAGATCGCGCCGGCCTGGGTGAACACGGTGGTGCCGGGCAGGCGCTGCTGCAGGTCCTGCGCCAGGGTCTGGCCGATCATGTCGGCGAGCGGCTCGCTCCAGGCGGCGTCGTGCGCCAGCTTCAGCTTGTAGCCCTCGTCGCTGCGTACGATGTAGTCGCGGTCCAGGCTGCTCGCCACGCCGGGCGTGCGCAGCTTCAGGGTCAGCGGGCCGCCGCCCTGCGCCTGCCCCGGCCACGGCCGCAGCGTGTAGTAGTCGGGATCGGACGACCCGCAGCCGGCGAGCGGAAGCAGGGCCAGCAGCGCCAGGATCCCGACCCTCCTCGTCCGCGTGAGCCTCATGAACGACCTCATGGCTTGCCTCGGCCGAGCAGCAGCGAGGACGGGTGGCGGCTGATGAAGTCCGACAGCAGCCGGATCGAGCGCGCGGTCTCGTTCAGCTGGTCGAGCGTCTGCTGCAGGCTGTGGTGGAAGTCGGAGTCGCCGCCATAGGAGGCCAGCGTCCGGTTGGCGTTGCTGACCGTCTGCTGCAGCTGGTCGGCGATCTGCGGCAGGCGCTGCATCAGCGGCGTCAGCCCCTTGTCGGCATGGGCGGTGAGGTGCTGCGCGCTCCGGAGCGTGTCGGTCAGCGCCGCGATCGCCTGCTTCAGCTGCGCCCCGTTCACCGTGCTGTCGGTGTGGGCGAGCAGGCTGTTCAGGTTGTCACCGATCTGCTGCAGCGGCATCGCTGCGATCTTGTCGGCCACCGTGGACAGGCTGTCCATGATGCCGCTGATGCCGCCGGACTTGCTCGGCAGCACGATCGAGCTGCCCTCGTGGCCGACCTTCTCCGGCGGCGCGTTCGGCACGAAGGCGAACGAGATGATCGACGAGCCGGTCAGCAGGTTGCCGGTGTCGGTCTCGGCGCGCAGCCCGTTGTCGACCAGCGCCTGGGTCACGTTGCCGACGGCGCCGTGCTCGATCTCGTCCTCGGAGAACACCCGCTCCGGCTGGACCTCCATCGCCACCCGCACCTGGGCGTTGCCGGTCTTCGGGTCGAGCTGCAGCTTGACGTCGGTCACGTTGCCGATCTGCAGCCCGAACATCTCGACCGGGCTGCCGGCGGCCAGGCCCTTCACCGAGCTCTTGAAGTAGGTGACGATCGACAGCCGGTCGCGATAGCTGGCGGTGTTCGCGTCGTCCTGGCTGGCGTAGAGCTTGAACACGGCGTTGTCCGGCGCTTCCGGCGCCGCCTTGTCGCGCCGCTGCTCCGGCAGGCCGAAGGCCACGCCGCCCGACAGCACCGCCTGCAGCGACTCGACCTTGAGGCGCAAGCCCCCGCCGGCGAAGTCGACGCGCACGCCGGACACGTCCCAGAACCGGGTGTCGGCGCGCAGGTAGTGGTCGTACGGCTCGCGGACGAACACCTGGATCGGGATCGGGCCGCGTCCGCCCGGCGGCATGGTGTAGCCCAGCACCTCGCCCACGGGCACGTCGCGGAAGAACACCGACGAGCCTTCGCTCAGCGAGCCGACGTCGTCGCTCATGAGGGTGTAGGTGCGGCCCGGCTCGTCGGAGCGGACGCCGGGCGGCGCTTCCAGGCCCTTGAACACGTCCTGCGGCGTGCCGCCCGGAGCACCCGGATCGACCGCGATGTAGGCGCCGGACAGCAGGGTGTCGAGGCCGGAGATGCTGGCGCCGCTCAGCCGCGGCCGCACCACCCAGAACTGGGCGTTGGAAGTGAGGAACGGCTTGGCTGCGGCACTCATGCGCACCTGGATGTCGACCTGCCTGAGGTCCTTCGACAGCCCGACCGACTCCACCGTGCCGAGCGCCACCGCCTTGTGCTTGACCTGGGTCTGGCCGGCGGTGATGCCGTCCGCGGTCTCGAACTGCAGCGTGATTTCCGGCCCGCGCCGGGACAGCGTGGTCCAGCCGAGCCAGGCGGCGATCACCACCACCACGACAGGGATGACCCAGATCAGCGAGAAGCGCGCCGGACGGACCGCCGCCTGGGCGGTCTGGTCGTCCGGCTGGTCGTGGTTCGCGTGCGGGCGGTCCGGATGTTCCTGGTGTCCACTCACGCGCGTACCGACTCCGTGTCCTTGTTCGGAAGGGATGGACGTCCGCGCTGCCTTCTCCGTACCGGCGACGCATGGGCAGCGCCCGGCAGGCGGATCGGTCCGTTCAGGCCGGCGGCGTCCCACATCACGCGCGGGTCGAAGCTGTCGGCGGCGAAGATGGTCAGCACGACGACGGAGGCGAAGGCGAACATGCCGGCCTCGGCGGTGATGTTGGCCAGGCCGCCGAAATGTACCAGGGCGGACAGGATCGAGACCATGAACACGTCGATCATCGACCAGCGGCCGATGAAGTCGATCAGCCGGAACAGCCGCGACCGGTCCACCAGCCGCACCTCCGAGCCGCGCCAGGCGCCGAACGCCATCAGCGACAGGCCCGTGATCTTGAGCACAGGCACGGTGATGCTGGCGAAGAACACCAGCAGCGCCAGCGGCAGCATGTGCGCCTGGTACAGCTCGACGACGCCGTTCAGGATGGTGTGGCCGCCGCCGCGGTTGAGCTTGATGATGGTCATCACCGGGAAAAGGTTCGCCGGGATGTAGAGGATCACCGCGCAGCCGACCAGAAGCGTGCAGCGCAGCACCGCCTGCGGCTTGCGGCGGCGGACCGAGGCGTTGCAGCGCGGGCAGCGGCCGAGCAGGTCCTCCTGCGGCAGGTCGCGCCGTCCGGTCATCACCAGCCCGCAGGTCGGGCAGCCGACCATCTGGCAGGCCGGCGGCAGCTCGATCTCGGACGCGTCCACGGTGGACAGGATCATGCGCTTGCCGTCCGCCCGGCGGACGAAGCGCGACACCCGGCGCTTGTGCCAGATCAGGTCGATGTCGACGGTGGAGTCGGTCGCCGCCATGGTCAGCATCAACGCCGCCAGGGCGTAGACCGCGGGGCCCAGGGTGACGTGGGCGAGGTCGATCAGCTTGGTGTAAGCCACGAAGATGCCGAGCATGTAGACCTCGACCATGGACCACGGCCGCAGCTGCTCGTAGCGGCGCATCAGCCGCGGCGCCCAGTCCGGCAGCTTCTGCCGCGACGCCCCCGCCAGCACCGCCAGCATCAGCGCGATCACGATCGGCGGCATGACCACGGTCGCGATCGCCACCAGGATCGCGACCAGGGTCCAGCCTTCGCGCCACAGCTCGATCGGGCCGGTCAGCAGCGTCACCTCGTGCACCCGGCCGTACAGGTCGAGCGTCATCAGCGGCAGGGTGGCGGCGACCAGGTAGAGCACGGCGGAGGCGATGCAGAAGGCGAGCGGGGTGGCGACCGGCGGGTTGGTGCGCCTGCGCCCCAGGCGGCCGTGGCACCGGCTGCACTCGGCGACCTGGCCGGGGGCCAGTTCGGGCATGCGCTGGAAGTAGCCGCAGAAGGTGCACTCGACGAGGCCGTCCAGCGCGTGGAGCTTGACCGTCTGCTCGCGGCTGCTGCGCCGGCGGATCCGGAAGCCCTTCAGCTTCACCTTGGGTCGGAACCGTCTGGAACGTGCGGGAACCGGGCCGGCAGCAGCACTCATGCGTGGGAGAACCTCGATTGGCGACGCGGCGCCGCGGCCGGGCTGCCGACACGGCACGGGTCGGGCCGCCCCATGTTGCAGCGCGGTCCGGGGCTTTGTATAGGTGTCGTGGATGCCGACATAGCTCAGGGGTAGAGCAACTGATTCGTAATCAGTAGGTCCTCGGTTCAATTCCGAGTGTCGGCACCAGGCCCCGCAGCGCTGGTTTGTCGCCGGGCGCGCAGGCCGGCCAGCGTGACCGGCCGGAAGCCGCGGCAGTCCACTCCCACGTCATGCTGCCGCGTCATCGGCGCAAGCCTGCCGTGGGAATGGCCATGAAGGTTGAGCCAGCCGCGGCCCATGTTGTGCCAGGAGCGAAAGGCGTAGTGGCACAGCACCAGCCCGACGCCGTCCACCACCAGCTCGGCATAGGGCTGCACGCTGTGCCATCCGGCAAGGCTGCGCGTTCCGGTCCCGTCGTTGTTGCCGGTGATCAGGTGCTTGATGCCGGACAGCCCGGACAGCAGCGCCTCGACCCGCTCCGGCCCGGGACCGACGGCGAAGTCGCCGAGGTGCCAGACCTCGTCCGCGTCGGCGACGGTCGCGTTCCAGTTGCGCCGCATCGCCTCGTCCATCTCGGCGACGGAGCCGAACGGCCTGCGGTAGAGCCCGCGCGCGCCGCCATGGCCGAAATGGGTGTCGGCGGTGAAGAACACCGCCAAGCGGGCGTCGCCGCCTCAGAAGCCGGCGACGGCGTGCGGCACGTAGTCGGCCTCGAGCCGGGACACCTGCTCCGGGCTCAGGCGCACGCTGAGCGCCGCCAGCGCGTCCTGGAGATGGTGCGGCTTGGACGCCCCGATGATCGGCGCGGTGATGCCGGGCTTGCCCAGCAGCCAGGCCAGCGCCACCGCCGCCCGCGACGCGCCGACCGCCTCGGCCACCTCGCCCACCGCGTCGACCACGCGCGCGTCGGCCTCCTGCGTCGCGTCGTACAGCTTGCGCGAGTACTGGTCGGTCTGCGCCCGGGCGGTGTCGCCGCTGCCGTTGGGACGGGCGAGCTTGCCGCGGGCGAGCGGGCTCCACGGGATCACGCCGATGCCCTCCTCCAGGCACAGGCCGAGCATCTCGCGCTCCTCCTCGCGGTACAGCAGGTTCATGTGATTCTGCATGGACACGAACCGGGTCCAGCCGTGCCGCTCGGCGAGCTGCAGGGCCTTGCCGAACTGCCAGGCATACATGGAGGAGGCGCCGATGTAGCGTGCCTTGCCCGCCTTCACCACGTCGTGCAGCGCCTCCAGCGTTTCCTCGATCGGCGTCTCGGCGTCGAAGCGATGGATCTGGTACAGGTCGACGTAGTCGGTGCCGAGCCGGCGCAGGCTGTGGTCGATCTCGCTCAGGATCGCCTTGCGCGACAGGCCGCGGCCGTTCGGGCCGTCGCCCATCGGCCCGTGCACCTTGGTCGCCAGCACGACCTCGTCGCGACGGGCGAACTCGTTCAGCGCCCGGCCGACGATCTCCTCGCTCGATCCGGCGGAATACACGTTGGCGGTGTCGAAGAAGTTGATCCCCGCTTCCAGCGCCTGCCGGATGAACGGGCGGGACTCGTCCTCGCCCAGCGTCCACTCGTGGTTGCCGCGGTTCGGCTCGCCATAGGTCATGCAGCCGAGGCACAGCCGGGACACCTTGAGGCCGGTCCGGCCGAGACGGACGTAGTCCATGATCGCGTTCCCCTTCAGCGTGCGGCGCCGATCAGCGCCTTCATCCGCGATACAACGTTCGAAAGCCCGTCCAGGATCGCCTGCCCGATCAGGAAGTGGCCGATGTTGAGCTCGGCCACGGCGGGAATGGCCGCGACGGGACACACGTTGTCGTAGCTGAGCCCGTGCCCGGCATGCACCTCCAGCCCGAGCGAGGCGGCGAGCGCCGCACCCTCCCGCAGCCGCTCCAGCTCGTCCGCGCGCCCCTCGGCGTAGGCGCCGGTGTGCAGCTCGACCACCGGCGCGCCGAGATCGGCCGCCGCCCGGATCTGGGCCGGATCGGGATCGATGAACAGCGAGACGCGGATGCCGGCGGCGCGCAACGCGGCGATCCTGGGACGGAGCGCTCCGGCCTGGCCGGCCGCGTCGAGGCCGCCTTCCGTGGTCACCTCGGCGCGGCGCTCCGGCACGATGCACGCGGCGTGCGGGAGGTAGCGCAGCGCGATCCGCACCATCTCGTCGGTGGCCGCCATCTCCAGGTTGACCGGAACGCCCAGCGCGTCGCGGATCCGCGCCACGTCGTCGTCGCGTATGTGCCGCCGGTCCTCGCGCAGGTGCAGGGTGATGCCGTCTGCCCCGGCCGCGACCGCGGCCAGCGCCGCGTCGAGCGGGTCCGGATGGGCGCCGCCGCGCGCGTTGCGGACCGTCGCGACATGGTCGATGTTCACGCCAAGCCTGATCCCGCCCGGCCTCGTCCCGCTCATGCCGCCTTCCTGTTCCTTGCGATGCTGTCTGCCATGCGCAGCGCCGCGATCAGGCTGGACGGGTCGGCCACGCCCCGGCCTGCGATGTCGAACGCGGTGCCGTGGTCGGGCGAGGTGCGCACCAGGTCGAGCCCCAGGGTGACGTTCACCCCCTGCGCCATGTCCAGGGTCTTGAGCGGGATCAGCGCCTGGTCGTGATACATACAAATTGCCGCGTCGTAGCGGGCGCGGGCGGCGGGCGTGAACATGGTGTCCGGCGGCATCGGCCCGATCAGGTCCAACCCGTCCGCCTCCAGCCGACGCATCGCCGGCCGGATCAGCGTGTCCTCCTCGGTCCCCATGTGCCCATCCTCGCCTGCGTGGGGGTTGAGCCCGGCGATCGCCAGGCGCGGCCGCCGGATGCCGAAGTCGCGACGCAGCGCCGCGGCGGTGGTTCGCGCCACGCGCACGATCCCGTCCGCGTCGAGCAGGTCGAGCGCCCGGCGCAGCGACACGTGGATCGTGACCGGAACCACGCGCAGCGACGGACCGGCCAGCATCATCACCGCCTGCCCCGGCCGGCCGGTCAAGGCGGCGAGGTACTCGGTGTGGCCGGGATGGGGGAAGCCCGCCTGCTTCAGCACCGCCTTGGCGATCGGACCGGTGACGATCCCCTCCACCGCGCCGGTCGTCGCCAGGCGCACCGCCTCGGCGATGCTGCCGGTGACGGCAAGGGCGTTGCACGGATCCGGACGGCCCGGAACCGGCGGAACCGACAGCGCGGTGGTCGGCAGCACCGGCAAGGCGTCGGCGAACAGCTCCCGCGCCTCGTCCACGCAGGCGACCGGCGTGCCGCCCAGCGCCGGGTCGGCCAGCAGCACGAAGGCAGGGCCGGAGCCGCGCAGCGCCTGCCAGGCGGTCCGGGCGATCTCCGGCCCGATCCCGGCCGGGTCGCCCATGGTCAGGGCCAGCATCGCCGCCGCCTCCGGCGGGCCGGCATCAAACGTGGAGCGCGCGGCCGGCGCTGGCCAGGGCGGCCTCCTTGACCGCCTCGTTCAGCGTCGGATGGGCGTGGCAGATCCGCGCCACGTCCTCGGCGCTGGCGCCGAACTCCATCGCCGTCGCCAGCTCCGCGATCAGCGTGCCGGCGTCCGGGCCGATGATGTGCGCGCCCAGCAGCCGGTCGGTCTTGCGGTCGGCCAGGATCTTGACGAAGCCGTCGGTGCTGTTCATCGCCCGTGCCCGGCCGTTGGCGCTGAACGGGAACTTGCCGACCACGTAGTCGACGCCTTCCGCCTTCAGCTCCTCCTCGATCTTGCCGACCCCCGCGACCTCCGGCCAAGTGTACACCACGCCCGGGATCACGCCGTAGTTCACGTGCCCGGCCTGGCCCGACAGCATCTCCGCCAGCGCCACCCCCTCGTCCTCGGCCTTGTGCGCCAGCATCGGGCCGGCGATCACGTCGCCGATGGCGTAGACACCAGGAACGTTGGTCGCGAAGTGCGCGTCGGTCCTGATCCGGCCGCGCTCGTCCAGCTCGACTCCGACCTCCTTCAGGCCCAGCCCCTCGGTGACCGCGCGCCTGCCGACCGCGACCAGCACGATGTCGGCCTCTATCGTCTCGGCCGCACCGCCCTTGTTCTTCTCGACGGTGACGGTGGCGCCCGCTTCGTTGGCGTCCACGCCCGTCACCTTGTGGCCCAGCCTGAACTTCATCCCCTGCTTGGACAGCACGCGCTCGAACGCCTTGGCCACCTCGCCGTCGATGCCCGGCACCAGCCGGTCGAGGTATTCGATCACCGTGACCTGCGCGCCCAGGCGGCGCCACACGCTGCCGAGCTCCAGCCCGATCACCCCGCCGCCGATCACCACCAGGTGCTTCGGCACCTCCGGGAGCTCCAGCGCCCCGGTGGAGCTGACCACCCGGCGCTCGTCGATGGTGATGCCGGGCAGGGACACGCTGTCGCTGCCGGTGGCGATCACGACGTGCTTCGCGCGGAACGGCTTGCCGTCCACCTCCACCGTGTCCGGCGCAGTGAGACGGCCGGCGCCCTTGAGCCAGGCCACGCCGTTCTTCTTGAACAGGAACTCCACGCCCTTGGTGTTGGCGGCGACCACCTCGTTCTTGCGCGCGTGCATGCGATGGAGGTCGAGCCTGATCTCGCCGACGATGATGCCGTGGTCGGCGAAGCCGTGCGACAGCTCGTGGAAGCTTTCCGTGCTTTGCAGCAGCGCCTTGGACGGGATGCAGCCGATGTTGAGGCAGGTCCCGCCCAGCGTCGCCCGCTTCTCCACGCAGGCCACCTTCATGCCGAGCTGGGCCGCGCGCAGGGCGCACACGTAGCCGCCGGGCCCGGCGCCGATCACGAGGAGGTCGTAGTCGGTGTCGCGCACCTCCGCCGCCGGTGCGGCCGGAGCGTTGGTCGGCACCGGCGGCGCGGGCTTGGCCACCTCGCCGGACGAGGCCGGCACGTCGGGCGTCGCGACGTCGCCGGCAGCGGCGGTCTCCGGCTGCGGCAGGTAGCTTCCGGTCCTGCCTGAGGTCGGCGCTTCCGCCGCACCCGGCCCAGCCTCCACGGCCTCCGACTGCGGCGCCGGGGTTGCATTCGCGGTGCCGGACGCATCCACCGTGGTGAGCACCGCGCCCACCTCGACGTCCGCCCCTTCCGCCACCGCATGGGCGCCGAGCACGCCGGCCTCGGGTGCCGCCACCTCGACGCTGACCTTGTCGGTTTCCAGCTCGACCACCGCCTCGTCCGCGGCCACCGCCTCGCCCGGCTGCTTCAGCCAGCGCGCCACCGTGGCGGTGGTCACGCTTTCGCCCAGGGTGGGCACCTTGATCTCGGTCGCCATGGTTCTCGCTTGAAGGTCAGGAGGAAGGGCTACAGCCCGAGCAGCAGGCGGCGCGGATCCTCCACGCCCTCCTTAACGCGCACCAGGAAGCTCACCGCCTCCTTCCCGTCGATCACCCGGTGGTCGTAGGACAGCGCCACGTACATCATCGGCCGGATCACCACCTGGCCGGCGACCGCGACCGGACGCTCCTGGATCTTGTGCATGCCCAGGATCGCCGATTGCGGCGGGTTCAGGATCGGCGTCGACATCAGCGAGCCGTAGATGCCGCCATTGGTGATGGAGAAGGTGCCGCCGGTCAGCTCGTCGAGCTTCAACGCCCCGTCGCGGGCCCGCTTGCCGTAGCCGGCGATGGCGCGCTCGATCTCGGCGAAGCCCATGCGGTCGGCGTCTCGCAGCACCGGCACCACCAGTCCGCTCGGGCCGCCGACGGCGATGCCCATGTCGACGAACGAGCGGTAGACGATGTCGTCGCCGTCGATCTGGGCGTTGACCGCCGGGAACTCCTTGAGCGCCGACACGCAGGCGCGCACGAAGATCGACATGAAGCCGAGCCGGGCGCCGTCGTGCTTCTTCTCGAACGCGTCCTTGTAGTCGGCGCGCATCTTCATCGCCGCCGACATGTCCACCTCGTTGAAGGTGGTCAGGATGGCGGCCGTGTTCTGCGCGTCCTTCAGCCGGGCGGCGATGGTCTTGCGCAGGCGCGTCATCCGGACCCGCTCCTCGCGCGGGTCGTCAGCGCGTGGCGGTGCGGCCTTGGCGGACGGAGCCGGAACGGGCGCCGGGGCCGGACGGTTCAGGAAGGCGAGCACGTCGCCCTTGGTGATGCGGCCGTCCTTGCCGGTGCCCGCACCGACATCCGGCGCCGCGACGTTCCTTTCCGTCATCATCTTCTGCGCTGCCGGCAGCGGGGCATGCCTTTCGCGCTCCAGGTCCGCAGGCGGCGTCGCCGGGCGCGCCACCGGGCCACTGGTGGGACGCGGCGGCTGGACCCCGCCGGTCTGGCCGGCCGGAGCCGACGCCGCCGCGGGAGCCGGAGCGGAGGCGGGAGCAGGGGCCGGCTGCGGCTTCGGCGCGCCGGCGGCGGCGCCTTCCGTCACCACGGTCAGCAGCGCGCCCACCTCGACCTCGTCGCCTTCCGACACCTCGTGCGGGCCGAGCACGCCGCCGGTGGGCGCCGCCACCTCGACGCTGACCTTGTCCGTTTCCAGCTCGATCACGGCCTCGTCGGCGGAAACCGGCTCGCCCGGCTGCTTCAGCCACCGGGCGATGGTGGCAGTCGTGACGCTCTCGCCGAGCGTGGGAACCTTGATCTCGGCAGGCATCGGTTATCCTTGATCCTTCGTTGGTCGTCCGGCCGGCACGCCGCCCCGGCCGCCGCCCGGCCCGGCCGGACGGGCGCGTGTCGTGGACGGCAGCGGAAAGCCGTTCAGGCCGCCTTTTCGCCCGCCGCCTCGCGTATGCCAAGCGCGTCGCGCACCAGGGCTGCCTGCTGCGTCGCATGGGTGCGCGCCAGCCCGGTCGCCGGGCTCGCCGCGGCCGCCCGCCCGGCATAGACCGGCCGCCTTGCCTGCGCGCCGATCCGCGTCAGCACCGCCTCGATCCGCCGGTCGACGAAGCTCCACGCGCCGGCGTTCTCCGGCTCCTCCTGGCACCACACGACCTCGGTGTCGCCATAGGGCGACAGGGCCTGCACCAGCTCCTCGTCCGGGAACGGGTACACCTGCTCCAGGCGGAGGATCGCCACGTCGGACAGCGCCCGCTCGCGCCGCTCGGCCAGCAGGTCGTAGTACACCTTGCCGGAGCACAGCACGACGCGTCGCACCGCCGCCGCCTCGGCGATCGGGTCGACCTCGGCGATCACCGGCCTGAACCGGGTGCCCTCCGCCATCTCGGCCAGCGCGCTGGTGGCCAGCTTGTGCCGCAGCAGCGATTTCGGGGTCATGACCACCAGCGGCTTGCGGTAGTCGCGGCACAGCTGCCGGCGCAGGGCGTGGAAGTAGTTCGCCGGAGTGGTGATGTTGCACACCTGCATGTTGTTCTCGGCGCAGAGCTGCAGGTAGCGCTCCATGCGGGCCGAGGAATGCTCCGGCCCCTGCCCCTCGTAGCCGTGCGGCAGCAGCATCACCAGGCCGGACATGCGCAGCCACTTGGTCTCGCCCGAGGCGATGAACTGGTCGATGATCACCTGCGCCCCGTTGGCGAAGTCGCCGAACTGCGCTTCCCACAGCACCAGGGATCTCGGATCGGCCAGGCTGTAGCCGTACTCGAAGCCGAGCACGCCGAACTCGCTCAGCAGCGAGTTGTAGACCTCGATCCCGGCCTGCCCGCCGGCGTCGGCGCCGCGTATGTTGTTGAGCGGCACGTACTCGTTCTGGTTGACCTGGTCGATCAGCACGGCATGGCGCTGGCTGAAGGTGCCGCGCTGGCAGTCCTCCCCGGACAGCCGGACCCGGTGGCCTTCCAGCAGCAGGGTGCCGAACGCCAGCGCCTCGCCGGTGGCCCAGTCGATGCCCTGCCCGGCGTCGAACATGGCCAGCTTGGCGTCGAGCTGGCGGGTGATCTTGGGGTTGGCGTTGAAGTCCTTCGGCACGGTGCCGAGCGCCCGGCCGACCAGCCGCAGCGTGTCGAGCGGCAGCCCGGTCGCGCGGTCCGACGATGGGCCACGGGCGGCCGGCTGCTTCATGCCGGACCAGATCCCTTCCAGCCAGTCCGCCTTGTTCGGGCGGTAGGATTGCGACGCCTTGTAGGCCTCCTCCAGCTGGGCCTGGAACGTGTCCCACCGTTCCTGCGCGCCGGCGGCGTCCAGCACGCCCTCGCGCACCAGGCGCTCGGCATACAGGGTGCGCGTGGTGGGGCGAGCGCGGATCGCCTTGTACATGGTGGGCTGGGTGAAGGCCGGCTCGTCGCTCTCGTTGTGGCCGTGCCGGCGATAGCACACGATGTCGAGCACGATGTCGGCGGCGAAGCGCTGCCGGAACTCGGCGCAGAGCCGGGCGCAGAACACCACCGCTTCCGGCTCGTCGCCGTTCACGTGCAGGATCGGCGACTGCACCGCCTTGGCGATGTCGGTGCAGTACAGGCCCGAGTAGGCGTGCGCCGAGACGGTGGTGAAGCCGATCTGGTTGTTGACGATCAGGTGGATGGTGCCGCCGGTGCGGTAGCCGATCAGCTGGCTCATCGCCATGGTCTCGTACACCAAGCCCTGGCCGGCGAAGGCGGCGTCGCCGTGCACCAGGATGCCGAGCGCCCCGTGCCGCTCACGCGTGTCGCCGGCCATGTCCTGGGCGGCGCGGACCTTGCCCACCACCACGGGGTCCACCGCCTCCAGGTGCGACGGGTTCGGCTGCAGCGAGACGTGCACCGGATGGCCGGCGATCTCGATGTCGGTCGAGGTGCCGAGGTGGTACTTCACGTCGCCGGAACCCTGCACGTCGTCCGGCTTGAAGCTCGCCCCCGCGAACTCGCTGAACACCGCGGTGTAGGGCTTGCGAACGACGTTCACGAGCGTGTTCAGGCGCCCCCGGTGCGGCATGCCGATCGCCACCGACCGCACTCCGTCCCGTGCCGCCTGGTCGATGATGGTGTGCAGCGCCGGGATCGCCACCTCGCCGCCTTCGAGCCCGAACCGCTTGGTGCCGACGTAGCGCTTCTGGCAGAACGCCTCGAAGCCCTCGGCCTCGTCCAGCTGACGGAGCAGCGCGGTCTTGCCGTCCGGCCGGAGGCTGTCGCGCCAGCTTCTGCCCTCGATGCGCGACTGGATCCATTCGCGCTGCGCCGGATCCTGCACGTGCATGAACTCTGCGCCGACCGGACCGCAATAGCTCTGCCGCACCGCGTCCAGGATGGTGCGCATCGGCGCCACCTCGACGCCGAGCAGGGTCGACACCGCACGGCCGAGATAGATCGGCCGGTCCAGGTCCTGGGGGCCGAAGCCGTAGGTGGCCGGGTCGAGGTCGGCGTGCGACTTCGGCGCCTGCAGGCCGAGCGGATCGAGCCGCGCTTCCAGGTGGCCGCGCACGCGGTAGGCCCGGATCAGCTGCATCGCCCGCAGGCTGTCGTCCGCGCTGGCGCGGACCTGCTCGTCGGTCAGGAGAGTCGGCTCGCGCTCGACGGACAGCGCCGGCGCCGCGGCGGGAGCGGCCGCCTCGAACTCGGCCTGGCGCGGCGCCCAGGAGGCGCCGGCGGCGTCGTGCAGCACCGCCAGCGCTTCCTCGTCCATGACCCCGAACAGGGCCGCGAAGCTCGGGTCGACGCTCCCCGGATCGGCCGCCCAGCGCGCATACAGATCGGCCAGATAGGTGGCGTTGCCGCCGCTGAAGGCCGTGGCCAGTATGTCAACGCCCGCCATGGAGGTCTCCCCGGTGGACCCGAGCCGTCGCAGAAGGGTCCGATCGCCGCATCATGTCAGATAACAACTCGCGCGTCCGGGCAGCCCACCCATTCGGCGTCACAGGATTGTCCTAGACGCATGGTATCATGGCGAACCGATGGCGGAACGCCGGAACCGGTGCGCCTCCCGAGGCGTGTCGCGTCCGGAGCTTCATTGCCCAGGATCCTTACCCCGCGTAAAGGCGGGACCGCCGGCCCGGATCGCGTCCTCCGATGAACCGATCGGCTTCGGGAGGCCGGTGGCTCAGCGTCCGATCGCGCGGAAATCGGCGAGCAGCTTCTTCACCGCGTCGCAGGACTTGTCGAAGGCGGCCTTCTCCTCGGGGGTGAACTCGACCTCGAGCACACGCTCGGCGCCCCCGGCGCCGATCACCACCGGCACGCCGACGTAGAAATCGGTCTGGCCGTACTCGCCGTGGAGCTTCACGGCGCAGGGCAGCACGCGCTTCTTGTCCTTGAGAAAGCTTTCCGCCATCGCCACCGCCGAGGCGGCCGGGGCATAGAAGGCGGAGCCCTTCTCCAGCAGCTTGACGATCTCGCCGCCGCCGTTGGCGGTGCGGGTCACGATGGCGTCGATCCGCTCCTGCGTGGTCCAGCCCATGCGGATCAGATCAGGCACCGGCACCCCGGCCACCGTCGAGTAGCGGGTCAGCGGCACCATGGTGTCGCCGTGCCCGCCCAGGACGAAGGCGGTCACGTCCTCCACCGACACCTTGAACTCCTGCGCCAGGAACAGCCGGAAGCGGGCGCTGTCGAGCACGCCGGCCATGCCGACCACCATGTTGGCCGGCAGGCCGGACTTCTCCTGCATCACCGCCACCATCACGTCGAGCGGGTTGGTGATGACGATCACGAACGCGCCAGGGGCATGGGCCTTGATGCCCTCGGCCACGGTGGTGATCACCTCGGCGTTCTTGGACAGGAGGTCGTCGCGCGACATTCCCGGCAGGCGCGGGAAGCCGGCGGTGACGATCACCACGTCGGATCCGGCGATCGCGGCGTAGTCCGAGCCGCCGGCATAGGCGCAGTCGAAGCCGTCCACCGGAGAGGACTGGGCGAGATCCAGCGCCTTGCCGGCGGCGACGCCGCCGAACACGTCGAACATCACCACGTCGCCCAGCTCCTTGAGGCCGAGCAGGTGGGCCAGCGTGCCGCCGATGTTGCCGGCGCCGATGAGCGCGATCTTGTTGCGTGCCATGTGTCTTCCCCGAAAGGATGCCGGTTGGAGGATGAGGAACCCGCCGGGGAAACCGGAACGGTCCGGAAGGCGGCTCGTGCTAGTCCTTCGCAACCGACCCCACAAGGGCAGCCCGTGCCGGGACCCGCATCAAT
>CALMVN010000108.1:0-7630 GCA_937873225.1 uncultured Acetobacteraceae bacterium | reverse complement strand
AAGGAACCGGCATCAATCACCCGAGATGGGGCAGCGCCAGGTAGGCCTCCGTCTGCATCTCCTCCAGCCGCGAGGCGGTGCGCTCGAACGCCTCTGCCCCCTCGCCGCGCCGGTAGATCCGGTCGGGCTGGTCGGCGGCGGACGCGACCAGCTTGGTCCTGGCCTCGTAGAGCGCGTCCACCAGCACGATGAAGCGGCGCGCCAGGTCGAAGTTCTCCGGCCCCAGGCGGGGGATGCCGTCGATCACCAGGGACGGGAACCGGGTCGCCAGCGCCAGGTAGTCGCCCGCTCCCAGCGCCTGGGCGCACAGGGCGTCGAAGTCGAACCGCGCCGCCTCCGCGCAGGCGACCGGCACCGCGAGCCGCCGTCCCATCACCTCCAGCGCCTCCGCATGCGGCGGCTCGCCGCCGGTCAGGCGTCCGAAGGCGTCGTCGAGCGCCCGTTCCGCCCGGTCGTCCGCGGGCACGTGCCAGGTGGGCAGGCCGCGCAGCTGGCCGCGCCGGTAGTCGCGCGGGCTGTCGAGCGGCACGGTATCCAGCTCCTCCCGGATCCGGGCGATGAACGGCTTGAAGGCATCCGAGCCGGGCCGGTTCTGGAACAGCTGCTCGGGCAGGGTGTTGGAGGTCGCCACGATCACCACGCCCCGCGCGAACAGGGCGTCGAACAAACGGCCCAGGATCATGGCGTCGGCGATGTCGTTGACCTGGAACTCGTCGAAGCACAGCAGGGCGGCCTCCGCCGCCACCGCGTCGGCCAGGGGCGGGATCGGGTCGGCGAGGTCCGGCTGCGCCCGCTTCAGCCGGTGCACGCGGGCATGGACCTCCTGCATGAAGCGGTGGAAGTGGATGCGTCGCTTGGGCAGCATCGACGCCTGGTCGAAGAACAGGTCCATCAGCATCGACTTGCCGCGGCCGACCGCGCCGACCAGGTAGACGCCGCGCGGCAGGGCCTGCCTCGGACGGCGCCCGAGCAGGCGCGACAGGCGGGAGCCGGGCGTGTCCGCCCGCTGCGACAGCGCCTGCCACAGCTCGTCCAGGCGGGCCGCCGCGCGCAGCTGCTCGGGGTCCTCGTCGAGCAGCCCGCGGGCCACCCGGCCGCGATACGCCGCCAGCGGCCCGGGCTTTCCGAAGGCGGTCACGACCGGGGCGGGGGGCGGGAGGTCGGACATGGACCTGCGCATAGAAGGAGTTTCGCGGTCGATCAACGCCTTGTGCTGCGACGCGGCAGGACCACCCGGTGCATGATCATCCCGAACCGGAACTCATTGCGGAACGGCTTCAACGAAACGAGAGCGGTGTAACCATTCCAGGGACTTGGCCGTTGGTCCTGCAACGGTCTGTCCGATCGCCGGAGCAAGTGCATGAACAAGATCCTGGTCCTCCCGATGCTGCTGGCGATGACCGTCACCGGGATGGCCCAGGCATCCGAGCTGCGCATGACGGTGGAAAAGCCGCATTTCACCTGCGAAGGCAGGGGCCAGCTGCTGTCGCACGTGGCCTATGTGCCTGGTGCGAACCAGCGCGGGATCAGCGACGCGCCGCTGCCCTGCTGTGACGGGCAGATCGGCTGCGCCCAGTTCCTGTCCACCAACACGATCCTTCATGCGGACCACCCGACACGCAGCTGAGCCTCCCGAACGGCGCCGCTTGCATCGCGTCCCGGGCCGGACCTAGGTATCCGGCTCCCGTCATGGTGTAGAACGCGATGCCAGACAGCCTTCCGCCCGGCCAGCACCTCCTCGACTTCGCCGCGTTCGCACGCGCCCCGGTGTCCGGCGACCCGTTCCCTCACCTGCTGGTCCGCAACTTCGTGCCGCCTGCGGCCCTGGCCGGCATCATCGCCGACCTGCCGGACATCGCCGGCGGCGGGTCCTACCCGCCTTCGGCGCTCCGCCTGCGCGGCGCGGCGGCCACCCTGGTCCGCGAGCTGGAAGGCGCGCCGCTGCGGGACGCGATCGCCGACCGGTTCGGGCTCGACCTCGGCGGCAGCCGCACCATGCTCACCCTGCGCGGCCGCACCAGGGAGAAGGATGGCCGGATCCACACCGACTCCACCGCCAAGCTGGTCACCGTGCTGCTCTACCTGAACCCGGCCGGCGCCGAATGGTCGCGCCAGGAGGGATGCCTGCGCCTGCTTCGCGGCCCCGACGACCTGGAGGACTACGCGGTGGAGGTGCCGCCGGTGGACGGCACCCTGCTGGTGTTCCCCAACGGCCCGACCACCTTCCACGGCCACAAGACCTTTGTCGGCCGGCGCTACGCGATCCAGCTCAACTACATGGCCGACGACGCCAAGGCGCGCCACGAGCTGCGCCGGCACCGGCTGTCGGCGCTGGCCAAGCGCCTGCTGCCGGCCTGACGCGGCCGGGAGGGGGCACCGCCCCCATTCCCGGACCGTTTTCTGCGTCAGCTCTCGTCGCCGTCCTGGCGCAGCGGCATCCAGGCGCGACCGTCGCGGCCGAGCAGATCCTCCGCTCCCTTCGGCCCGGCGGTGCCCGCCTCGTACAGTTCCGGTCCGGACGGATCCGCCTCCCAGGCCTTGAGCGCCGGGTCGACCACGCGCCAGGCGGCCTCGATGTTGTCGGCACGCTGGAACAGCGTGGCGTCGCCGATGAAGCAGTCGTAGAGCAGGGTCTCGTAGCCGACGTTCGGGGTCAGGTTGAACGCGTCCTCGTAGCGGAACTTCATCTCCACGCCGCCCAGGTCCATCTTCGGGCCGGGGATCTTGGCGCTGATGCCGAGCGTGACGCCCTGGGTCGGCTGGATGTTCAGGGTCAGGTTGTTCGGGCTCAGCTTGTCGACCGGCGTGTCGGCGAACATCGCGTACGGCGCCTGCTTGAAGTGCACCACCACCTCGGTGAGGCGGCCGGTCATGGACTTGCCGGTGCGCATGTAGAACGGCACCCCGGACCAGCGCCAGTTGTCGATCTCCAGCTTCAGCGCGACATAGGTCTCGGTGACGCTGTCCTTCGCCACGCCCGGGCTGTCGCGGTAGGCGGCGACGTCGCGGCCCTGCACCTTGCCGGCGGTATACTGGCCGCGTATCGCGTTCCCGGGCTCGACGGAGCGGATCGCCTCGAACAGCGCCTCCTTGGCGTTGCGCACGGTCTCGGCGGAGAACGAGTTCGGCGGCTCCATCGCCACCATGCCCAGCAGCTGGAACAGGTGGTTCGGGATCATGTCGCGCAACGCCCCGGTCGGCTCGTAGAACGCCCCGCGCCCCTCGACGCCCACCGTCTCCGCCGCGGTGATCTGCACGTGGTCGACGAACTCCCGGCGCCACAGCGGCTCGAACACTCCGTTGCCGAACCGCATCGCCAGGATGTTCTGCACCGTCTCCTTGCCGAGGAAATGGTCGATCCGGTAGATCTGGCTTTCGTCCAGCACCTTGAGCAGACGCGCGTTCAGCTCGCGCGCGCTGGCCAGATCCGAGCCGAACGGCTTCTCCACCACGACCCGGCGGTAGGCGTTCTCCGCCTCCTGCGTCAGCCCCGCCTTGCCGAGGTTCTCCACCACCGGAGCGAAGAAGCGCGCGGCGACGGCGCAGTAGAACACCACGTTGCCCGACAGGTGGCCCTTCAGCCCCTCGAGCTGCGCGATGTCGGTGAAGTCGGCCTTGTAGTAGCTCATCCGGCCGGACAGGCCGCCCCACCACTCGGCATTGATCTGCGGGGTGTAGAACTCGGCGTCCGGGTCCTTGGTGAACTCCTGCATGGTCTGGCCCAGCTCGGCGCGCCAGCTGTCGTCGGACCCGTCCACCCTGTCGACGCCGATCACCTTGAAGCTGTCGTCGAGCAGCCCGGCGCCGAACAGGTTGTAGAGCGCCGGCGTCAGCAGCCGCTTGGTCAGGTCGCCATGGGCGCCGAAGATGACCAGGATGCAGGGCGGGGCCTTGGCGCCCGCGGTCGCCGCCAGCTTGTGCGACGCCTTGGCGCCCGACGAGACTTCACCAACTGGGTCCATGGGTTGAGCTTCCTTGTCGCTACGGGGAGGGAACGAGGGTCCGGGAGGAAGAAGGGAACGGGCCGAAGGCGGGCCGCGTGGTCACGAACGTCCGGACACGGGTCCGGTCGCCACCACCGCGACGTGATGGTCGATGCCGAGCCAGGCGCCGCTGCCGCGCTCGCGCCAGGTGAACACCACCGTGCTGCCGTCGGGCAGGGAGGCGGTCGGCAGCTCGGCCACGAAGATGCCCGGTCCCGCCTGCACCACGGGCGTGTCCTGGATCCGCACCCAGCCGTCGTCGCTCCAGTGCAGGTCGGCGGCCACCGGCAGCTCGACCCGGAGCGCGCGCCCCTGCGGCATCTGCCGCAGCTCGTGGTCGTGGCGCCAGCGGGCGATGCGCGTCCGGCGGCCGGTCCCGTAGCGCGCGGCCGCATGCGGCGGCCGGTCGAACACCGCGCCGTCGGCGAGGGAGCGGAGCAGCCGGACGTGCTCGGCATGGGTCCACAGGTGCGGCATCACCATGCCGCCGCGCCCGTCCGGTCCGTCGACGCGTTCCGGCATCATGCCGCCCTCGCCGGCGCAGTTCTGCAGGCTGTCCAGCAGCGCGCGCGCCTCGTCCGGTCGTCCGGACAGCACCGCGAGCAGGGCGCGTTCCGTCGTCAGCACCGGACGCGGCGCCTGCCCGGCATCGCCGCGACAGCACCAGGCCGGGCCGCCGGGAAGCTCCACGCGCAGCTCGGCGTCGACCGCGCGCAGGGCACGCAGCAGGCGGGGATCGTCCGGCGCCAGCACGCCGAGGCGCGGAAGCGAGACGACGTCCGGATCGGCCTCCGGCGCTTCAACCGAGGCGGGCGAGCCCGGCTCGTCCAGCAGCGCGTCGAGCAGCTCGTGGATGCTGTCGGCGGTGTCCCCGAGAAAGGTGTCCAGGGTCTCGTCGCCGGCACGGCCGGCCCAGGCGGCGGCGGCGAGCAGGGCCGCGATCTCGGTGCCGAGCGTGTGCAGCTTGAGACCGTCGGTGCGGCCCCAGCGGTCCTGGCCGTCCAGCGGGTCGTGACGGGCCAGGCAGAGCGCGGCCTGTCGCACCATCGGCCAGTAGCGGCGGACCTCGTCCTCCCCCAGCACGCCCTCGCGCAGCGCCAGGTCTGCCAGCAGCACCGGCTGGGCGATCTCGTCCAGCTGCAGCCCCTGCCAGGCGGCCATGCCGTCGAGCCAGAAGTTCTGCGGCCAGTGCCCGTCGGCTTCCTGCACCGTGTGGAGATAGCCGAGCGCCTCGCGCAGCGCCCCGGGGTCGCCCGCGGCCAGCAGCGCACGGGCGGCGGCCGTCACGTCGCGCGCCCGCACCAGGTGGCACGCGGCGGGATAGGCGTCGTTCTGCAGCGCCGCCCACGGCACGCCGAGGCTGGCGATCCGGGCACCCGGCACCGACGGGCATTCATGGGTGCGGATCGCCATCAGGCTGGTGCGGTACGGCTCGGCGCCGAGACCGGCGCCAAGGTCGGGGCCGTTGCCCCCGGACACCGGGTCGAGCGGGCGCGTGCCGGCGAGCCAGCGCTGCCATCCCGCGGCATACGCATCCTCCAGCGCTGCGAACGGCTCGAGCAGCGCCGCCTTCGCCCGCATCGCCGCCTCGGTCCAGATACGGCCGAACGCCAGCGCCACCACCAGCCCGTCCGGGCAGGCGTCCAGCACCAGCTCGCCGGTCAGGGCGACGTTGCCGTTGAACGCGCGCTCGTACTGCCAGGCCATGCGGCGGTGCCGGTGGAGGTCCTGCCAGCCGTCGCTGATCCCGGCATAGCCGGCCGAGCGGGCGCGCCAGCCGCCGCTCGCCGCCAGCGCCACCGCGGTGCCCTGCGCCTCGGCGAACAGCATCTGCACGCCCTTGTACTCGCCGATCCAGGCGGTGCCCATGCCGGTGACGTTGACCAGGTGCGGCGCCAGCAGCGCGTGCAGCCGCAGCGGCGCGGCTCCCGATCCCGCCAGGTCCTCCAGCCGCACGTGCTGCAGGATCGCCGGACGGACCGGGTCGGCGATGATGCGCTTGTGCAGCCGGAAGCGGTCGCCGTCATGGGTGCTGAGGATGCGGTAGGCCGGCACCCCGGGCGCCAGCGGCGTGGTGACGGAGGTGCAGTCGCGGCGCTCCTCGGCGAACAGGGTGTCGCCATCGGTGACGATCAGGCCGAAGTCGCGCACCGCGGTCTGCTCGATGCGCGGATAGGTGATCTCGTTCAGGATGCCGTTGCCCAGCGTGAACCAGACCCGGCTGTCGTCGCGCAGCGAGCGGCCGATGCCGTTCTTGCCGGTGGGGATCCAGCGCGGCGGCTGTCCCGGCTCTCCAGGCGCGTCCACCATCGGCTACAGTTCCCCCTTCGGCCGGCATCGCCGCTTCCGTCAGCCGGAACGTCCGAACGGAACGTCCCGTTCCTTGGACGGGCCGCGGAGGCACACCGCCTGGTGCAGCGGCCGTTGTTGCGTCGGGCCCACGCTCCAGGCTAGCAGACCAGGCACCGTCCGGGGTTCGATCCCCGCGGACAGCCCGATCCACCGAGGACAGCATCATGGGTTATCGCGTCGCCGTCGCAGGAGCCACCGGAGCGGTCGGGCGCGAGATCATCAAGACGCTGGCAGAGCGGCAATTTCCGGTGGACGAGATCGCGGCCCTCGCCTCCGCCCGCTCGGTCGGGCAGGAGATCTCGTTCGGGCCCAGGCGCGTGCTGACGGTGCGCAACCTCGACACGTTCGACTTTTCCGGCTGGGACCTCGGACTGTTCAGCCCGGGTGCCGCGGCGTCGGCTGCGCACGCGCCGCGCGCCGCCGCCGCCGGCTGCGTGGTGATCGACAACACCTCGCAGTTCCGCATGGATCCCGACGTGCCGCTGGTGGTGCCGGAGGTGAACCCGCAGGCGCTGTCCCGGCACACCCGGCGGCGGATCATCGCCAATCCGAACTGCTCCACCATCCAGATGGTGATGGCGCTGAAGCCGCTGCACGACCTGTTCACGGTGAAAAGGGTGGTGGTGGCGACCTACCAGGCGGTGT
Organism: uncultured Acetobacteraceae bacterium; assembly: GCA_937873225.1. Lineage (GTDB taxonomy): Bacteria > Pseudomonadota > Alphaproteobacteria > Acetobacterales > Acetobacteraceae > Lichenicola. Next base: position 650 of record CALMVN010000108.1, on the reverse strand, counting down.
CCGGCGCCGGCAAGGAAGGCATGGACGAGCTGTTCACCCAGACCAAGGGCACCTTCGTCAACGACACCCCGACCATCGAGCAGTTCACCAAGCCCATCGCCTTCAACGTGATCCCGCACATCGACCAGTTCATGGACGACGGCGCGACCAGGGAGGAGTGGAAGATGGCGGTCGAGACCCGCAAGATCATGGGCGGCGACATCGCGGTGATCGCCACCTGCGTGCGCGTGCCGGTGTTCATCGGCCATTCGGAAGCGGTGGTGGTGGAGTTCGAGGACAAGGTGGACCTCGATCGGGCGCGAAACGCGCTGCGGGAAGCGCCGGGGGTGATCCTGCACGACGGACGCGAGGACGGCGGCTACGTCACGCCGCTGGAATGCGCCGGCGAGGACGCGACCTATGTCAGCAGGCTGCGTGTCGATCCCACGGTGCCGAACGGGCTCGCCTTCTGGTGCGTGTCCGACAACCTGCGAAAGGGCGCCGCCCTGAACGCCGTTCAGATCGCCGAGGCGCTGGTGGCGCTCGACCTGCTGCGGAAGGCTGCCTGAACCGGTTCCTTCCCGGCCGCGCCCGGGCGCCGGAGCCGCACTATGTCTGGCGGCCGGGCGCGCCGCCGGCGCGTCCGCCACGCGCCGCCTGGCCGCGCGCGG
>CALMVN010000107.1 GCA_937873225.1 uncultured Acetobacteraceae bacterium | reverse complement strand
GCCACGGATGCAGGGGTCGGTGGTGCGGGCGCCGGTAACGGGGGTGCCGATGACGCGGGTGCCGGTGAGGAGGGTGCCGGTGCCGGGAGTGCCGGTGCGGCAGCGATTGGCGGAGTCTGCGTGCTGGTCAGGTCCGGCGCCGGGGTCAGCGGAAGCGCCTCGATCGGCGTGGGTGACTCGATGGCAGGTGCGGGCGCCCGGTCGACCGGCGCCATTGTCGTCGCGGTCCGGTGGTCGACGAGCACGCCCGTCAGGCCCAGGCCCAGCGTGCCCAGGATGCCGATCGCCAGCATGATCCGCGGTCCGGATCTCGTGGGCTGCGGATGCCGTGCCACGCCGAGCGGTTCGGCCACCAGGTCGAACGGGAACGGCCGTATGGACGCCTGCCCGACAGGAGGCTGGCCGGCGTGCTGTTCCACCGGTTGCGTCGGGGCAGGAACCGGCAGGCGCGTGCGGACGCAGGCGGCCAGGCTCCACAGCTCCGCCCGTTGCAGCGAGGCGGACAGGTCGCGCGGGGCCGCGAACAGGAACTTCAGCCCGCCATGGGTCGCTGCCGCTTCCGCCGCCATCTCGAGCTCGTGCAGCAGGTCGGGCGACAGGCGGTCCGCCTGTGCCACCACCAGGAGCAGGTCGGTGTCCGGCGACGGACGCGCCGCGTGGGCCTGGCCCACCTCCTGGCGCAGCATCGCGGGCGTGGCGCCGGACGCGGCGAAGCCGATCGGCATCACCGACTGGTCCGACAGCCGGTCCAGGATCAGGCGGATCGCGTGGCTGGTCTGCGCCGCCGGTCCGACCAGCAGGACGCCCGGCTCGTCGCCCTGGAGCAGCTCGGCCGCGCCGGCGGCGCTGGCCGTGCGGAGGTCGCCGGGTCGGGTGGGGGACAAGGTTGCGATCGGATCGCTCCTGCGTCGGCACACGTGTCGCAGTACACGACACGGGGACACAAAAGTAGACGATCCGGACGCGCAACCGTCATCACGATCGGCGGCGCGCCGTCATGGCGGGCCGGATCGTATAGTCACTGCATGGGGATGGACAGGCTCATCCCGCCGCCCGGCTTGGCCCGGTTGACGTGGTCGCCGTCAAGCGTGGAGCCGGCGGAAAAGCCGTCGCCGGAGAAGTGCCTGGCGGGCGCATAGAAGCTCGGCTGCAGGCTGGCCTGCTGCTGCGCCGCCAGCGCGTCCGGGCCCGGGCCGGGCGCGTCCAGGTCCTGGTCCGGCAGGGGGGCGGGGCGCAGCACCGCCGCATGGGCCTGCTTCACCAGGGTTGCGGCGGACGCGAAGCCGGTCGGGATCGCCGGCATCGTGGCTTCGGACAGGCTCGTGGTGTCCACGGTTCGTATCCGTCCGGCTTCGAGGCTGGCGAAGCGCTGCGTCGGCATCGGGCCGTCGGCGGCGACGCTGCCGGCATGCGCCGCCACGGGTCCGAGCAGGAGGGCGGTCAGGAAGGTGGACATCATCCGGTGCCTCAAAGCGGCCTCCTGGACTGGGAATGAAGGGGGTTCGACGGGATCTGCCGGCCCGGCAGCGGGCCGGGTGCCGCCGTCGCGTCGGGACGGGGAACGGGCACGCCGTCGCCGCGCGGGTCGTCGGGCGGGTTGCCGGCCGGCGCCAGCAGCGGGGCGTCGCCGATCCGGTGCCAGGCCTCGAGCGCCCAGCGCACGGTGGGGAAGGCGATCTCGGACCAGGGGATGGCGGCCCAGTCGAACAGGTCGACGGCGAGGCTCTCGGTTCCGGCGGCGATGGCCGGGTTTGCCGGGTCGGCGAAGCGGGCGCGGTAGATGATCTGGACCTGGTCGATCCGGCTTATGCTGTAGAGCGCCAGGATGCCGTCCAGCGCGATGACGGCGCCGGACTCCTCCCGGGTTTCCCGGACCGCCCCTTCCGCGGTGGTCTCGCCGAGCTCCAGGTAGCCGGCGGGAAGCGTCCAGAAGCCGCGCTGCGGCTCGATCGCGCGCCGGCACAGCAGCACGCGGTTGTCGTGCACGACCACGGCGCCCACGACCACCTTGGGGTTCTCGTAGAACACGTGCCCGCAGTCGAGGCAGGACAAGCGTTCCCGTTCCTCGCCGTCGGGATGGATGCGGGCAAAGCGCGACATGACGCGACCGTGATCGAGACGGCCTCTTGTTTCAACCGGAATCTGCTCGGGGTAACCGATTGAAGCACGACGTGATGCCGGCAGGGCGCCTCAGGCCTGAATGTCGAGCAGGCTGCCGCGACGCGGCACGGGGCCGGCCGTGGGAAGAACCGAACCCGGCGCCGGTGCGGCGGCGAGGCTCCTGGCGGCGGCGGGCGTGGCGCCGGGCCGGGTTGCGGAGGCGCCCGAGGTTGGGAAGGCGCCTGGGGTTGCGGCCGGCCTGGGTGTGGCCGCGGTGCCGGAAAAGGCGCCGAAGGAGGTGCTGGCGATCATGACGGGCCAGTCTGGCCGCGCGGTGGTGAACGGGAGGTTAACGCGCCGTCGCGATCAGCTCGGCAGCACGATCCCGCGCAGCGACTGCAGCGCCTGGATCCCGGGCAGCGTCTTGCCTTCCAGCCATTCCAGGAACGCGCCGCCGGCGGTGGACACGTAGGAGAACTGGCCCGCCACCCCGGCATGGCGCAGGGCGGACACGGTGTCGCCGCCGCCGGCGACGGAGCGCAGGGTGCCGGACGCGGTCAAGGCGGCGACGGCGCGGGCCAGGGTGCTGGTGCCGACGTCGAAGGGGGCGATCTCGAACGCTCCGAGCGGACCGTTCCAGACCAGGGTGCGCAGGCGGGCCACCTCGTCCGCCAGGTGCGCCACCGTGAGCGGCCCGGCGTCGAGGATCATGGCGTCGGGCGGCACGGCGTCGATCGGCACCGTTTCGCTGGGCGCCCCCGCCCTGAACTCCCGCGCCACCACCGCGTCGATCGGCAGCAGGATGCGGCAGCCGCGCGCTTCCGCCTGGGCCGTGATGGCGCGCGCGGTGTCGTGCATGTCGGCTTCCTGCAGCGAGCGGCCGACCGGGACGCCGCGTGCGGCGAGAAAGGTGTTGGCCATCGCGCCGCCGACGATCAGCACGTCGACCCGGCCGACGATGTTGCCGAGCAGGTCGAGCTTGGTGGAGATCTTGGCGCCGCCGACCACCGCGCCGACCGGGCGCTCGGGGTTCTCCAGCGCCAGGGTGAGGGCCTGCAGCTCGGCCTGCATCAGCCGCCCGGCATGCGCCGGGAGGTGCTGCGCCACCCCTTCGGTGGAGGCGTGGGCGCGGTGGGCGGCGGAGAACGCGTCGTTGACGTAGATGTCGGCGAGCGAGGCGAGGGAGCGCGACAGCGCCGGGTCGTTGGCCTCCTCGCCGGGGTGGTAGCGGGTGTTCTCCAGCACCAGCACCTCGCCGTCGCGCAGCGCTGCGACCGCGGCCTCGGCGTCCGGCCCGATGCAGTCCGGCGCCCAGGACACCGGATGGCCGAGCACGGTGGCCAGGGCCTCGCGCACCGGGGCCAGGGACATTTCCGGCACCCGGCGGCCCTTGGGGCGGTCGAAATGGCTGACCACGATCACCCGCGCGCCCTTGTCGGCCAGCTCGCGTATGGTGGGGGTCAGGCGCTCGATGCGAGTGAGGTCGGTGATGCGGCCTTCCCGCACCGGCACGTTGAGGTCGGCCCGCAGCAGCACCCGCCTGCCGGCGCAGTCGAGGTCGTCGATGGTCCGGAACGAGGCGGATGCGGCCACGGTCAGAGCGCTCCGAACACGGCGGCGGTGTCGGCCATGCGGTTGGAGAAGCCCCACTCGTTGTCGTACCAGCCGCACACGCGCACCAGCCTGCCGCCGTCGATCAGCGCGGTCTGGGTGGCGTCGAACGAGCACGAGGCGAGCTGGTGGTTGAAGTCGCTGCTGACGCAGGGATCGGACGAGTAGGCCACGATGCCCTTCAGCGCGCCGCCGGCGGCGTCCCGGAACAGCGCGTTCACCTCATCCGCCGAGCCCGGCGCCGTGCGCGGCACGAAGTCGAGCGAGACCAGCGACACGTTGGGAGTCGGCACCCGGACCGACGTGCCGTCGAGGCGTCCCTTGAGCTGCGGCAGCACCAGCCCCACCGCACGGGCGGCGCCGGTGGTGGTCGGGATCATGTTGATCGCAGCGGCGCGGGCGCGGTGCAGGTCCTTGTGCAGCGTGTCCACCGGGCGCTGGTCGCCGGTGTAGGAATGGATCGTGACCATGTAGCCGCGCTCGATGCCGAACGCCCGGTCCAGCACCATCGCCATCGGCGCCAGACAGTTGGTGGTGCAGGACGCGTTGGAGATGACGGTCATCTCGGGGGTGATGGTGTCGTGGTTGACGCCGAACACGATCGTCGCGTCCACGCCGTCGGCGGGCGCGGAGACCAGCACCTTGCGGGCGCCGGCGGTGATCAGCTGCGACGCGGCCTCCTTCTTGGTGAACAGGCCGGTGCACTCCAGCGCCACGTCGACGCCCTGATACGGCACCTTGGACGGGTCGCGCTCGGCCGAGACGGTGATCGGGGTGTAGGAGCGGCCGTTCGCCTCGATGGCGATGCTGTTGCCGTCCACCGCGATCGTGCCGGGGAAGCGGCCGTGCACGCTGTCGTAGCGCAGCAGGTGGGCGTTGTCGGCGACCGAGCCGAGGTCGTTGATGGCGACCACCTCCACGTCGGTGCGTCCGCTCTCGATGATGCCGCGCAGGACCAGGCGACCGATCCGTCCGAAGCCGTTGATGGCGAGCTTGACTGCCATGGGAATGCTGTTCCTTCTCAAACCAAACCTGTGTCGGGACGATCCGGCCCCGGACCGACCGATCCCGGACGAACCGACCCCAGCCGCCGGCGCACGCGTGCCGCCACCGCCTCCGGCGTGATGCCGGTTCGGCGGGGCGACGGGCCGGCGGGCCCGGTGTCGAAGCCGTCCATGCCGATGAAGACGCCGTCGGCGCCCAGCCAGCGTTCCCAGCCGAAGCCGGACGCCGCCTCGATGCCGACACGCGGCGCCTCGCCCAGGATGTCCGCACGATAGGCCGCCGGCTGCGCCGCGAACAGTTCCCAGCACGGCAGCGACACCACCGCAACTGTTATTCCCGTCTCCCGCAGCAGGGCGCGCGCGTCGAGCGCCACCGCCACTTCGGGTCCGGGGGCGATCAGCGTCGCCGCGCGCGGCCCGTCCGACGCGGCGCGCAGGTAGCCGCCGCGGGCGCAGCAGCGTTCCCGCAGCAGCGCCGCCGGGTCCTCGGGCGCATCAACGGCCGGGGCAACGGACGAGGAAGCGGGGGACGAGGAAGCGG
>CALMVN010000106.1 GCA_937873225.1 uncultured Acetobacteraceae bacterium | reverse complement strand
GGCCAGCGGGCCGCGACGGGATCAAGGAGATCGCCCTGGTCGGCCTGCGCCGCAGGATCGCCGAGCGCATGCAGGAGGCGAAGCGACGCATCCCGCATTTCGGCTATGTCGAGGAATTCGACCTGACCGAGCTCGAGGCGCTGCGCGGGGAGCTCAACGCCGGCCGGTCGGAAGGGCAGCCGAAGCTGACGCTGCTGCCCTTCTTCATGCGCGCGCTGGTGCGTCTGGTGCCGCAGTTCCCGCAGGTGAACGCGCGGTTCGACGACGAGAACGGGATCCTGCGCACCTTCGACGCGGTGCATGTCGGCATCGCGACGCAGACGACGGGCGGCCTGATGGTCCCGGTGGTGCGCCATGCCGAGGCGCTCGATCTGTGGCAGAGCGCGCGCGAACTGGAACGCGTCACGCGGGCCGCGCGGGACGGCAGCGCCAAGCGCGAGGAGCTGATGGATTCCACCATCACCCTCACCAGCCTCGGAGCGCTGGGCGGCGTGTCGGCGACGCCGGTGATCAACCATCCGGAAGTGGCGATCATCGGCCCGAACAAGCTGATGCAGCGGCCGGTGGTGGTGGGCGGGCAGGTCGTCGTGCGCACGGTGATGAACGTGTCGTCGTCGTTCGACCACCGCATCGTCGACGGCTACGACGCCGCCCGGTTCGTGCAGGGCCTGAAGCGGCTGGTCGAGCGGCCTGCCCTGCTGTTCGTGGAGCAGGGATGACCGGCACCGGTGATATGATCCGCATGAGGCCGGGCTCGTCGCCGGCTGCAACAGCCAATGACAGGGTCCGATCATGAGCGCAGGACTTGAGTTCTCGCTGGGCGAGAACGCGGACGCCATACGGGACACCACGGCGCGGTTCGCCGCCGACCGCATCGCGCCGATCGCGCGGGAGGTGGACGAAAGCAACACCTTTCCGCGCGCGCTGTGGCCGCAGATGGGCGAGCTCGGGCTGCACGGAATCACGGTGGAGGAGGAGCATGGCGGGCTGGGGCTCGGCTACCTCGAGCACGTGGTGGCGATGGAGGAGGTGTCGCGCGCGTCCGCCTCGGTCGGGCTCAGCTACGGCGCGCATTCCAACCTGTGCATCAACCAGATCCGCCGCTGGGGCACGGCGGAGCAGAAGCGGCGATACCTGCCGAAGCTGATCTCCGGGGAGCATGTCGGCTCGCTCGCGATGTCGGAAGCGGGATCCGGTTCCGACGTGGTGTCGATGCGGCTCAAGGCGGAGCGGCGCGGCGACCGCTACGTGCTGAACGGCACCAAGTTCTGGATTACCAACGCGCCGTCGGCGGAGGTGCTGGTGGTGTATGCCAAGACCGATCCGGCCGCCGGGCCGAAGGGGATCACCGCCTTCCTGGTCGAGAAGGACTGGGCCGGGTTCTCGGTGTCGAAGAAGCTCGACAAGATGGGCATGCGCGGCAGCGACACCGCGGAGCTGGTGTTCCAGGACTGCGAGGTGCCGGCCGAGGCGGTCATGGGCCGGGACGGACAGGGGGGGGCGAGCCTGATGTCGGGGCTGGACTCCGG
>CALMVN010000105.1 GCA_937873225.1 uncultured Acetobacteraceae bacterium | reverse complement strand
CCTGGCCGGACCGTGGCGACTACGCGGGACAAGGGTTGCCGGGATGTCCTGCATTCCGGACGCATTCCTGCTTCCGTCGTCGGTGAGAACGACGCTTCCTGCGGCAGGGTCGAGGTAGGTCGGGCGTCCCTCGGCATCCGTCCTGATGATGTCGGACCCGTCGCCGATCCCGCCTTCTGTGGCGTCCCACCGGCTTCGCCGGGCTTCAAACTGATGGTCAGGCCCGACTATCCGGATCCGGCGTCGGCCGAAAAATGACGAGCTCGCGACGGCACGCGCAACTTGCCTGCCTGCCAGGCCTGTCGCGACGTTTCCCCCGCCCATGAAGCAGCCACCCTGGATGCGCACATCCAGCACTCCCAGCCTCAGCCGCCCGAGCCGGACGGCCCGGGCCTGGCGAACACCTCGGACAGGAAGTGCAGGAGATCCTGATCCGAGCGCACGATTGTCGCCTCGTTCCGGCCGATCGGATACGGGCGGCTGCCGGTGCACAGGCCGAGCACGACGCCACGCAGGAACGGGTTGCCCATGCCGACGCCGGACGCCGCCTCATGGACGATGCCGAAGCGGTCGACCCGGAAGCGGCAGTCGGCGAGGTGGCGGCCGATCAGCCGCGGCTGCAGCTCGCCGTCCCACTGATGCACCGCTTGCCGGTAGCTGACGACGGTGACCGCGCTGCCGCCGCCGCGCAGGTCGGCCGCAACCTGCGCACAGCGGTCGGGACGGATCAGCTGGTCCTGCCCGCCATACAGCATCAGCAGCGGCGCCCCCGTGGTCCGGCTGTCGTCGAAGCGGGCGACGCAGGGCGCGTAGAAGGCCACGTGGGCCGCGAAGTGCTGCCCGTCCGGCGCCAGGCGGCGGGCGATCGTGTCGTAGAGGGCGTAGGTGGCCGCCATGCCGCCATAGGAGAAGCCCACCAGCGCGACGTGCCCGGCCTCGATCTCGGGCCGCGCCGACAGCACCCGGAGCCCGGCATAGGCATCGGCGTCGAACATCGTCTCGGTGATGTGAAGGGCACGGCCGACGAAGGAGGTCGCGAGGTCGGCACGCGAGGCATAGGTTTCCACCACCAGCACGGCCACGCCGGCCTCGGCCAGCGGCAGGCCATAGCGATAGCCGCGCTCCTCGGTGTTCCCGATCGAGCCGTGCAGCAGCACCACCGCCGGCACCTTGTGCTGCGGCGACGCACCCGGCGGCAGGTAGAGCAGGGCCCGCACCACCCGACGCCTTGCGTGTCCGATGTCGGACGGCATGAACGGGTCGCTGCTCGGCAGCTCGATCTCCGTCGGAACCACGTCGTGGACCGCGTCCGGATCGGGCCAGACCGTGAAGCGGTCGCCGGCCAGACCGGGCGACGCGGAGGCGACCAGCCAGAGGACCAGCAGGACACGCCGACCTGTGCCCATCTCAGGCGCCGTCCGACGGCCGACGCGGCCCTGCGGTCAGCCGCCGTTCCTGGGCGCCAGCGCCAGCGTCGCCTCGCGGTCCGGTCCGAGCCAGTCCGGGTTGTGGGCGGTGCCGTCGAAGTGTGCGGTGGTCTTGAACAGCTCGTAACGGCCGTCGCGCCCCTCCTCGCTCGTGGCGTCGGTGATCCGCGCCTCCTGCGCTGGCGACATCGGCCGGAAGCTCCTGGCCGCCTCGAACGCCTGGTCGAGCACCGCCTCGTTGTCGATCCCGGTGACCACCACGGAGGTCGGCCGGTTCAGCGCGTAGTGGAGGCAGTCGATCGGGGCCACTTTGGCGCCGCTCTTCAGGATCACCCCGTTGGAGCCGCCGAACGCCTTCATGGTGATGACGCCGATCCGCTCGCGCAGCGCCACCGGCATGGCCAGGCGCGCGAACGAGCGGAAATGCGCGTCCATCACGTTGGACGGCATCAGCACCACGTCGAACTGGAACCCGTGCGCCCGCGCCACCTCCATCATGTACACGTGGATGCGCGGGTCCTTGTGCCCGGTAAAGCCGATAAACCGGACCTTGCCCGCCTGCCTGGCCGCGATCGCCGTCTCGATCGCCCCGCCGGGGGCGAAGATGCGGTCGGGATCGTCGTAGCGCAGCACCTCGTGGAACATCCAAAGGTCCAGGTGATCGGTGCGCAGGCGCCGCAGCGACTGGTCGAGCTGCGTCTGCGCGATGTCCTTGTTGCGCCCATCCACCTTGGTCATGAGGAAGGCCTTGCCGCGATAGCCGCCCTGCGACAGTGCCACCCCCATGCGCCGCTCGCTGGCGCCGTCGTTGTAGTCCCACGCGTTGTCCATGAAGTTCATGCCGCGATCGAGCGCCGCGTGGCACAGCCGGACGGAGGTCGCCTCCTCGATGCCCGGCTTGGCGAAATGCGAACCGCCGAAGCCGATCGCCGACACGGTCTCCCCGGTCTGCCCGAGCCTGCGGTAGAGCATGTCGCCGCGCCGCTCCCCCGGGTCGGTCAGAAGCGGCAACGGCGGCAGCGGCCCCTGCGGCCCGGTGACGAGCGGGACGTCCTGCCCGGGCGTTTCGGCACCCAGCGCCGCCCTGCCGGCGATGCCGACGAGACCGCTCGCAGCGGCCGAGCGGAACAGGCTGCGTCGGTCCATGGCACGTCCTTCGGGGTGTTCCGGCGGCACCATCCGCCGTGCCCGCCGCAGTAGACGCGACGCCGGTCCGGAACCCCGAATTACAACCGCGTGAGGCGGGGACGCTCTCGAACGGGCCGATCAGCCGAACGACGGCTGCACGATCGCCATGATCACGATCACCACCATCAGCACCGTCGGCACCTCGTTCGCCATCCGGTAGAAGCGCTGCGGACGCCGGTTGCGATCCGCCAGAAAGTCCTTGCGCCACGCGGCACAGGCGCCGTGGAACCCCAGCATCAGCACCACCCCTGCAAGCTTCACGTGCCACCACCCGGCGGACCAGTCGATCGCACCCGGCGTCATGACCAGCAGGCTGCCGAACAGCAGCGCCACGAGCATCGCCGGCGTGGTGATCTGCTTCAGCAGCCGCCGCTCCATCACCTTGAAGCCCTCGCTCTGTGCCGATCCGGGTTCCGCCTGGCAGTGGTAGACATAGAGCCGCGGCAGGTAGAACAGCCCCGCCATCCAGGCGATCACCGCCATCAGGTGGAACGCCTTCTCCCATTGCAGGTACGGCCCGAGGGCATAGATCACCACGGCCGGCGCACCGCCTCGACCAGCGCCCCGACATGCTCCGGCGGCGTCTGCGGCAGCACCCCGTGGCCCAGGTTGAACACGTGCGGCCGACCGCGCAGCGTGCTGCGGATGGTCTCGGCCGCCGCCGGCAACGCGTCGCCGCCGGCAAGCAGGCAGAGCGGGTCCAGATTGCCCTGCAAGGCGAGCCCCGGCGGCACCAGCCCTGCCGCCAGCGCCAGGTCTGCCGACGTGTCGAGCGCCAGCGCGTCGATCCCGGTCTGCGACGCGTAACGGCCGACCAGAAGCCCCCCCAGACGCGGAAACCCCACGATCGGCACCGACGGATGCCGCCGCCTGACCTCCGACGCGATCCGGCGGCCCGGCTCGATCACCTGGCGCTCGAACTGCGCCGGCGGCAGCAGCCCGGCCCAGCTGTCGAACAACATCACCGCTTCCGCGCCGGCCTCGATCTGGGCGCATAGCATGGCCGCCGTGGCCTCGGTCAGCAGGTCGATCAGCCGGTCGAACAGCGCCGGCTCCGCATACGCCATGCGTCGCGTTTCCGCGAACTCCTTGGAGCCGCCGCCCTCGACCATGTAGCAGGCGACCGTGAACGGCGCCCCGGCAAAGCCGATCAGCGCGGTCGCCCCGTCCTGGCCGACACCCAGCGCGGCCTCGCCCGGCACGTCCAGCGCCCGCCGCAGCCGGCGCAGCGTTTCCATCACCGGCGCCGTCGCCTCCGCCACCCGCTCCGGCCGCAGCCGGTCGAGGTCCGCCGCACGCCGCACCGGCTCCAGCACCGGCCCCACCCCGTCCACGAACTCCAGCGATTGGCCCATCGCCCAGGGCAGGATCAGGATGTCGCTGAACAGGATCGCCCCGTCCATGCCGTAGCGCCGGATCGGCTGCAGGGTGATCTCGGTGGCGATGTCGGGCGTCATGCAGCGGGTGATGAAGTCCGCCTGTGCCCGCAGCGCCCGGAACTCGGGCAGGTAGCGGCCGGCCTGGCGCATCAGCCAGACCGGCGGCGGCCAGACCGCTTCCCCGTGCAGCACGCGCAGCAGCCGCTTGTCGCTCATCTTCGGAAGCTCGTCCGGGTTTGGCGCTCCGGCAGACCCGGTCTCGCTCGTCATGGCTTTGATCTAAACATGAAAGAAGAAGAAAAGATCGGGGGGAGTCCTAGGGGAGCCTGTGGATGTCGGGGTACCCCTTTTGCGGAAAACGTACCCCGCTTTGCCCACAGCGTGTACAACTTCCAAGCCTTTGAAGCGGCACCGGTTTTCGAACTTGTCCAGGAGATGTCCGATCGAGCCTGTGTACAACTCCCCTGCCGCCGAAGCTGTACCCGTCATCCACATGACTCGGTACTTGGTGCGCCGCCGGCCCGGTTCATCCCCGTGTACCCCGGGACTCCCCAAGCCATGAACAGCCTGCCGGTCGGCCAGTCGCCGCCGCCGTCGCTTCCCGCGACTCCGCGCCTGATCCTCGCCAGCGGATCGTCCGCGCGCCTGGCGGTGCTCGAGGCCGCAGGCCTGCGCGTCCTCGTGCAGCCGGCCAGCCTCGACGAGGACGCGGTCAAGCGCGCCGCCCAGGCCGCAGGATGGAGTCCCGACGCCGCCGCCCTCAGCCTCGCCGAGCTCAAGGCCGCGACCGTTCCCGACCCCGACGCGCTGGTGATCGGCGCCGACCAGATCCTGACCTGCGACGGGCACTGGTTCGACAAGCCCGCCGACCTCGACCAGGCGGCGACCCATCTGCGCCGCCTGCGCGGCCGCGAGCACTGCCTGCACACCGCCGCCGTCGTGCTTCGGCACGGCCGGGTGGCGTGGCAGCACGTGTCGACCCCGCGCCTGCGCATGCGGGCGCTGTCCGACCGCTTCATCGACGCCCATGTCGCCGCCGAAGGCCGGGCACTCCTGTCCTGCGTCGGCGCCTACCGGCTGGAAGGGCTCGGCATCCAGCTGTTCGAGGCCGTCGAGGGCGAGCACGCCGCCATCCTGGGACTGCCGATCCTGCCGCTGCTCGCCTTCCTGCGTCGGCAGGGCCTGCTGCAGGAGTGACCCTCCTCTGGGCCGGCCCGGACCGGCGCGCGGCTTGGCCGCGGCAGGGTTGTCAGTCCCCGAAACCACCGCTATAGGCGGGCCACCCAAGGGCCTCCTGCTCCACGCAGGCGCCCCGCCGGACGGACCGGGGCTGTAGCTCAGTTGGGAGAGCGCTTGAATGGCATTCAAGAGGTCAGGGGTTCGATTCCCCTCAGCTCCACCAGTCCCGCCGCCTCGCGACCGGGGCGCATCGTTCCTCCCGATCGGGGCGTTGTTGCCGCTTTCGGGGATACGAGAATGGGAAAGCACAAGGCCGCACGCGGCGAGATCCTGACCGTCGCCGGCCCATGGCACGACCTCCTGCTGGTCTGCCGCAAGTGCAGCCGCAAGCTCGACGGCGGCTTCGGTCCCGAGGGAACGGACACCCTGCCGCGCGCCGTCAAGCACGCGCTGCGCGAGGCCGGTCGGCGACGCGAGGTGCGCATCCTGGAGGTCGGCTGCCTCGGCGTATGCCCCAAGAACGCGGTCACGGTGATGCGCGGCGCCGATCCCGGCCGGATGCTCGTGGTTCCCGAAGGGCTGGAGCCAGGCCTCCTCCTGTCCCGCCTCGACGGCAGGCCGCCGTCCGCAGCACCCGCCCCCGCCGTGCCCTTGACAGGACCTGCCGCAGCCGGTTCCTGACGAAGCCCATCACGAGCGCCCGCCTGTGTTCCATCATCTCGACCACCTCCTCGCCCATTACGGCTACGGCGTGGTCGGCCTCATCGTGATGCTCGAAAGCATGGGCGCGCCGCTGCCCGGCGAAAGCCTGCTGATCGGCACCGCCCTCTACTGCGCCGCCACGCACCGGCTCGAGATCGGCTGGGTGGTCGCCGTCGCCGTCGCCGGCGCGATCATGGGCGACAACTTCGGCTACCTGATCGGCCGCTCCCTCGGCTTCCGGCTGCTGGCGCGCTGGGGCGGCCGCATCGGCCTGACCGACGACCGGCTGACCCTGGGCCGCTACCTGTTCCGCCGCCATGGCGGCAAGGTGGTGTTCTTCGGCCGCTTCATCGCCGTCCTGCGCACCTTCGCCGCCCTGCTGGCCGGTGCCAACCGCATGCCCTGGCCGTCCTTCCTCCTCTACAACGCGCTGGGCGGCATCGGCTGGGCCGGCGGCTACTCGCTCGCCGCCTACCTGCTCGGCCGCCAGATGGAGCGGATCTCCGGCCCGCTCGGCCTCGCCCTCGGGATCATCGCCGTGGCCGTGGTGGGCAGCGCGTTCGTGTTTCTCAAGCGCAACGAGAAGCGCCTGACCGCCGACGCGATGAGGGCCGCGCGCAACGAGGCCGTCCCGGGCTGAACCTCACACGTTCGCCTGTGCCTCCAACGGCGGCGCGTCGTCCGGCCCGTAGCACAGCGCCGCGCATTCCCCTGCCAGCACCCCGCCCAGCGCGCTCATGTCGTTGCGGAACGCGTCGTCGATGATGTCCAGCACGTCCAGATGGCGGTCCTCGAAATACATCCGGTGCACGTCCTGCCGGCGCGCGCCGTAGACGATCCGGCCGATGCTGGTCCAGATGCACGCCATGCTGCACATCCCGCACGGCTGCAGCGTCGAATACAGCGTGGCGCCGCGCAGCTCGTCGCGTCCCAGGCCCTGGCAGGCGCGCCGGATCGCCACGATCTCGGCGTGCGCGCTGGGGTCGTGACGCAGCCCGACCTCGTTGTGCCCTTCGCCCACCACCACCCCGTCCAGCACCACGACGCAGCCGATCGGTGACGCCCCCTCGGTTTGCGCGCCGGCCTCCGCCAGCGCCAGGGCGCGCCGCATGAAGGCCTCGTCATCGGGCTTGTCTGCTGTCATGGCCGCTCAACGGCGCGCAGGCATCCTGCGTTCCGCACCGCCCGCCAACCCCGGTCCGGCACGCCGGGATTTCGCCGCCTCCGGGGCTGGACGCCCGGCCCGTTCCGGGAAACAGTCCCGCCGTCATAACGCTCCGGATCCAGCATGCCGCCTGCCCAGCCAGCTTCCAGCCATCCGGTGCGGTGGCCCGCCCTGCTTCTCGGCGCCACCCTGATCGCCGCCTCGGTCGCACCCGGCACCGTCCGGGCAGACGACGCCCAGGGCGCGCCTGCGGCCCCTCCGGCGCATGGCGCCCCCCCCCCCGCCGACAAGCCCCCCAAGTCCGACCACCCGCGGATCGACCTGCTGCCCCCCCCCAGCGTCACCCACCCCCCCAACAC
>CALMVN010000104.1 GCA_937873225.1 uncultured Acetobacteraceae bacterium | reverse complement strand
TCTGGCAGCGCGATGCCGGGCGGAAGCGGTGACGCCCTATGCCGCGCTGGCGACCGCGTTCCTGCGCGCCATGCGCACGGTCAGGCCGAAGCGGGCGCGCAACCGGCTGCTCTGCCCGGTGGACGTGCGCGCGCAGGTGCCGGGCCTCGGGGCGGACACGCTGTTCGGGTATCCCGAAACGGTACGGCTGTCGGTGGAGCGCGGGCTGGACGGTGACTTCTGGGGCCAGGCCCGCGCCCTGCGCCGGGACCTGGTCGCGGCGCGCGCGCGGCTGGACCCGGAGCGCACCCTGCTGGGCGCGGAACGGCTGCACGGGCTGTCGGACTGGTTCGTCACGCTGCAGCTGCATGGCCGGGCGCGCAACGACCTGATGTTCTCCTACCTCGGCGAGGCGACGATGCCCGAGCACCCGGACGCGGCGGCGGACTCGGTGCTGGCGTTCCTGTCCTCGATGCCCTGGCGCGGCGGCACGGCGATCTTCTCGCTGCGCGACCGGGGCGTGATGCGGTTCTGCCTGGTGTCGCGCGAGGAAAGCCTGTCCCGGGTCGACGCCGAGCGCCTGCGGGACGCAGCGACCGCGCGGATCGCCGCCGCCCTCGCTTCCCCCGGGGCGGACGCGTCGCTCAGGCGGGCGGCGCCCACACCGCATCCCGCACGGTGAGGCGGGACGGCAGCAGGTGCTGGGCGAGAAAGGCGTCGGCGATCCTCTGCTGCTCCGCCACCACGTCGGGGGTCATCGGCGACACGCCGAAGGTGAGCCGGTCCACCGCGCGGCGCACCACCGGCACGGCCAAGCCGGTGTCGTCGGCGAGGTACTGGCTGACCTCCGGGTGGTGCGCCTGCGCCCAGGCGTCGGAGCGCGCGATCTGCGCCAGCACCAGCCGCACCAGGTCCGGGGCGCGGTCGGCGAAGCCGCGCTCGGCCAGGAAGAACTGCCGGTTGCCGACCAGCCCGTCCGCCTGCGCGATGACACGCGTCGGCATGCCCGCTTCCGCGGCGGACAGGTAGGGGTCCCAGATGGCCCAGGCGTCGATGCGGCCGCTGTCGAAGGCGGGCCGTGCCGAGCCCGGCACCAGGAACACCGGCTGGATGTCGGCCATGCCGAGTCCGGCCTTGGACAGCGCCGCCAGGAGCAGCCAGTGCACGTTGGACGCCCGGTTCAGCCCGACGGTCCTGCCCTTGAGCTGCGCCACGGTGCGGATCGGGCTCGCCGCCGGCACGATGATCGCCTCGCCGAACGGGGCCACCGGCTCGTGGCCGACATAGACCACCCGGTTGCTGGCCGCCTGGGCGAAGATTGGCGGGGCGTCGCCGGTGATGCCGAAGTCGATCGCTCCGGCTTGCATCGCCTGCAGCATCTGGGGGCCGGCCGCGAACTCGCTCCAGCTCACCCGGTCTGGGGTGCCGGCGAGGGCTGCTTCCAGCATCCCGGTGTGCTTGAGGATGATCAGCGTGCCGTAGCGCTGGTAGCCGATCCGGATCGTGCGCGCGCCGGCCGCCGACGCGCCGCGTAGCGGCGCCATCGCCAGGGGCGCCGCCGCGACGGCGGCAGACAGCATCAACCGTCTCGTCAACAACACCGCGTGCACTCCATCTCGATCCCGTGCATTGCCTAATTCCACGCCCTGCGCCAGGGTTGCCGACCAGATCGGTCGTTCCGATGTGTTTAATACAACAGTCCGGAGAGCGCCGTGCCACCCGATACCATCCAGGCTTCCGACAGCATCGTCCTTGAGGGGCACGCTGCGCGGGACACCGACGTGCTGTGGTTCCTGCCGACCCACGGGGACGGGCGCTTTCTCGGCTCGCAGGTCGGCGCCAGGCACGTCACCCTGAACTACCTGAGCCAGATCGCGCGGGCCGCCGACGAGCTGGGCTATTTCGGCATGCTGCTGCCGACGGGGAAGTCCTGCGAGGACTCCTGGGTGGTGGCCTCGTCCATGATCCCGCTGACCGAGCGGGTGCGGTTCCTGGTCGCGGTGCGGCCGGGCCTGTCCGAGCCGTCGATGACCGCGCGGATGGCGGCGACCTTCGATCGGCTGTCCGGCGGACGGCTGCTGGTGAACGTGGTGACCGGTGGCGACCCGGCGGAGCTTGCCGGCGACGGCGTGTTCCTCGACCACACCGCGCGCTACGAGGCGACGGACGAGTACCTGCACGTGTGGCGCCGGCTGATGGCCGGGGAAACGGTGGACTTCGACGGCACGCACCTCAGCAGCAAGGGGGGGAAGCTGCTCTACCCGCCGGTGCAGCGCCCCTACCCGCCGCTCTATTTCGGCGGCTCCTCGGGGGTCGGGCAGCAGGTCGCGGCCGAGCATGTCGACGTATACCTGACCTGGGGCGAGCCGCCGGCGGCGGTGGCGGAAAAGATCGCGCAGGTGCGGGCGCTGGCGGCGGCGCGTGGCCGCACCCTGTCGTTCGGCATCCGGCTGCACGTGATCGTGCGGGAGACCGCCGAGGCGGCGTGGGCGGCGGCAGATGCGCTGATCCGGCACGTCAGCGACGAGGACATCGCCAAGGCGCAGTCCGCGTTCTCCCGGTTCGACAGCGTGGGCCAGCAGCGCATGGCCAGCCTGCATCGCGGGGGCCGCGACGGGCTGGAGGTTTCGCCCAACCTGTGGGCGGGGGTCGGCCTGGTGCGTGGCGGCGCCGGCACCGCGCTGGTCGGCAACCCGGAGGAGGTGGCGGCGCGGATGAAGGAGTACATGGCGCTCGGCATCGACCGCTTCATTCTGTCCGGCTACCCGCACCTGGAGGAATGCTACCGCTTCGCCGAGCTGGTGTTCCCGCTCCTGCCGCTGAAGGCCACCACCGGGAACGGCTACGGCCCGGCACGCAACGCCGGCCCGTTCGGCGAGATGATCGCCAACGTCGGCGCGCCCACCCACGGACGCGGCTGACAAGCGGATTTCAAAGGCTCCGCCTTTGACGGGGTCCGGGGCAGCGCCCCGGCCTTGCTCTTGCGTGCCGATCCAGATGATACTATGTTTGGGACCATCTGATCCGGAAGGCTGCACGTGACCCTGCTCTCGCCGATGGCGCTGATGGGCTTCGACCCCGCGATGTCGGCCGTGGCCCTGGCGGCCGCGGTCGAGCAGGGGCTTCCGGTGACGGCGATCGAACGGGTGGCGCGGTCGATCGCGCCGTCGGACACCAACGGGTTCCTGTTCCGGATGGTGCCGAAGGCGACGCTGAACCGGCGGCGCGCGGACAGCAGGCTGTCGCCCGAGGAGGGCGACAAGGTGGCGCGTCTCGCCTCGGTATGGACGCTGGCGGTCAGGGTGTGGAAGTCCGACGAGGCGGCGCGGGAGTTCCTGTTCCGGCCGCACGCGATGCTCGACGGGCGGCGCCCGGTCGACGTGGTGATGGCGACCGAGCTCGGCCGCCCGCTGGTGGAGGCGATCCTCGGAGGGTTGGAGCACGGCACGGCGGCGTGAGGGCGCAAAAGCTCGACCGCGTCCTCACCTGCACCCGGATCGGCGACCCGGACGGCGCCTACCCTATCTTCGATGCTACCGGATCCAAGCTGGCGCCGGGCCGCTGGAACACCGCGAGCAGCCCGATGCTCTACGCAGCCGAGCACTATTCGACGGCCATGCTGGAGAAGCTGGTCCGCGGCAGCGGCCAGATGCCGCCCGGCCAGCACTTCATCACGATCACGATCCCGAACGGCGTGTCCTACGAGGTCGTCACCCCTGACAGCCTGTCGGGCTGGGACGACATCTCGTGCAGCGCGTCGCGGGGGCATGGCGAAGCCTGGCAGCAGGAACGGCGGTCGCTGCTGCTGATCGTGCCGTCGGTGGTGGCGCGCACGGAGCGGAACGTCCTGCTCAACCCGGACCATCCCGAGTTCGCCCGCGTTACCGCGTCGCTGCACGAGCCGGTGCGCTGGGACGCGCGGCTGTTCCGCTGACGGCGCCTGGACCGGTCAGACCGTCTCGTGCACGTCCAGGGCGGCGAGCAGGGCGCGGCGCGCGGGGGCGAAGCCGGGATCGTCGTGCCGGCGCGGCCGGTCCAGCGCCACCGGCAGCTCGGTGCGGATGCGGCCGCTGTCCAGCACCACGGCGCGGTCGCCGAGCAGCAGCGCCTCGTCGACGTCGTGCGTCACCAGCAGCACCGCGCAGCGGCGCTTCTGCCACAGCCGCCCGACCATCGCCTGCATGCGCAGCCGGGTGAGCGCGTCCAGGCTGGCGAACGGCTCGTCCAGCATCAGGAACTCGGGCTCGCGCACCAGGGCGCGGGCGATGCCGACCCGCTGCGCCTCGCCGCCGGACAGGGTCAGCGGCCAGGCCTCGAGCCGGTGCCCGAGCCCGACCTCCTCCAGCGCCGCCACGGCGCGGTCGCGCGCGTCGCGTCCGGGCAGGCCGAGCGTCACGTTCTCCCACACCCGGCGCCACGGCAGCAGGCGGCTCTCCTGGAACACCACCGCGACGTTGCGAGGGACCAGCACCTCCCCCTCCTCGACCGGATCGAGCCCGGCCAGGGTGCGCAGCAGCGTGGTCTTGCCCGACCCGCTGCGCCCGAGCAGGGCCAGGAACTCGCCGGGCCCGATCCGGAGGTCGAGGCGGTCCAGCACCGCGTTGCCGCCGAACCGCCGGGTCAGCCCCTCGATGCGGATCGCCGGCTCCGCCGGCCGCTCGTAGCTCATGCCCGGCCTCCCTGGGACGGCCGCCAGGCCAGCAGCGTCCGCTCCAGCACGCGCACCACCTGGTCGCTGAGCAGGCCGAGCAGGGCATACACCAGCAGCCCGACCAGGATGACGTCGGTGCGCAGGAAGTCCTCGGCATCGGTCATCATGTGGCCGATGCCGGAGTTGGCGTTCACCTGCTCGGCCACCACCAGCATCAGCCAGGAGATCCCGACCGAGAACCGCAGGCCGGTCAGCAGGTCCGGCAGCGCGCCCGGCAGCACGATCTGCCGTATGGTCTGGGCGCGCGACAGGCCCAGCGTGCGCCCCATCTCCAGCAGCTTCGGGTCGATCGAGCGGATGCCCTTGTACAGGTTGAGGTAGATCGGGATGGTCGAGCCGAGCGCCACCAGGGCGATCTTGGGCAGCTCGCCGATGCCGAACCACAGGATGAACAGCGGCACCAGCGCCAGCGCCGGCAGGGTGCGCAGCATCTGCATCGGCGCGTCGATCGCCTCCTCGCCGAGGCGGGACAGCCCGGCCAGCAGGGCAAGCGCGACGCCGGCGACGACGGCGATGGCCAGCCCCGAGCCGGCGCGGGCCAGCGACACCAGAAGGTTGCGCGGCAGCGTCCCGTCGGTGGTCAGGCCGACCGCCGTGGACAGGATGCGCGACGGCGAGGCCAGGGTCTGCGGCGACACCAGGCCGGAGGAGGAGGCCGCCTGCCAGACCAGCAGCAGAAGCAGGGGCGACACCGAACGGCGAAGCAGGCCGGTCGGCACGGCGCGACGGAGCCGTCCGGCTTCGGCACGCGTCGGGGTTCCTGGCGTGGCGGTGCCCGCCTCGCTCCGCGGCCTGACCGTCATGTCGAGCACGAGATGTCCTTCCGTCGCCCTGTCCGGACGATAGAGAAACCATCACATCGAGCAGGCGGTCAAGGATTACCCTGTCTTTTGTCGTTGTTCACCAGGTTGTGCGCTGATGAATGCGCTGAGGTTGGCGATCCCGCGCGCGGTCACGCTCTGGGTCAGGACGTGGATCGGCCTGCTGACGCCGAGCAGGATCGGACCCACCTGCAGCCCTTCCGCCGCCGCCTTGAGCAGCGAGTAGCTGATGTTGGCGGCGTCCAGGGTCGGCATGATCAGCAGGTTGGCCGAGCCGCTCAGCCGGCTGTCCGGCACCGTGCGGCTGCGCAGCGCCTCGCTCAGCGCGGTGTCGGCCTGCATCTCGCCGTCCACCTCCAGCTCGGGAGCCGCGGCGTGGATCAGGCCCAGGGCCTGTCGCATCTTGCGCGCCGAGGCGCTGTCGCTGGAGCCGAAGTTCGAGTGCGACAGCAGCGCCGCACGCGGGGTCAGGCCGAACTCGCGCACCGCGTCGGCGGCCAGCAGGGTCATCTCGCAGATCTGCTCGGGCGTCGGGTCGACCACCATGTGGGTGTCGCAGAAGAACAGGGCGCCGTTGCCCTGGATCAGCGCGGTCAGGGCATAGACACGGTTGGCCGCCTTCCTGGGCGGGATCACCGGCAGCACGTAGCGCACCTGCTGCCACCACGCGTTCAGGCCGCCGACCAGGGCGGCGTCGACGATGCCGGCGCGCAGCAGCATGGAGGCGGCGATGGTCGGACGACGGCGCAGCGCACGCTCGGCCGTCTGCATCGGCAGGCCGCGGCGGCCGACCAGGTGCTGGTACTCCGACGTCAGCGGGCCGAACAGCTCGGAGGTGTCGGGGTCGATCACCTCCACGTCGTGGTCGAGGTCCAGGCGCAGGCCCATGGAGCGCAGCTTGTTCTCGATCACGCTGCGACGGCCGAGCAGCACCGGCCGGGCGATGCGGTCGTCCACCACCGCCTGGGCGGCACGCAGGGTGCGCTCGTCCTCGCCTTCGGCATAGGCGATGCGCTTCGGGGCCTTTCGTGCCGCCTCGAACACCGGGCGCATCACCTGGCCGGAGCGGTACACCACGTCGTCGAGGTCCTGCCGATAGGCCTCGAAGTCGGCGATCGGGCGCTCGGCGACGCCGGTGTCCATCGCCGCCCGGGCCACCGCCGGCGCCACCACCAGGATCAGGCGCGGGTCGAACGGCTTGGGGATGATGTACTCGGGCCCGAACACCGGCGCGTCGCCGCCATAGGCCGCCGCCACCGCCTCGCTGGCCTCGATGCGGGCGAGCTCGGCGATCGCCTCGACCGCAGCCACCTTCATCGCCTCGTTGATCTCGCGCGCGCCGCAGTCGAGGGCTCCGCGGAAGATGAACGGGAAGCACAGCACGTTGTTGACCTGGTTCGGGTAGTCCGAGCGGCCGGTGGCGATGATCGCGTCGGGACGCACCGCGCGCGCGAGGTCGGGGGAGATCTCCGGCTCCGGGTTGGCCAGGGCGAGGATGAACGGGTTCGGCGCCATGTCGCGCAGCCAGTCCGGCTTCAGCACGCGCGGCGCCGACAGGCCCAGGAACACGTCGGCACCCGGCAGCACCTCGGGCAGGGTGCGGGCTTCGGTCTGGCGGGCGTAGCGGGCCATGTTAGGGCCCATGTCGGGGTCGCGGCCGGCATGCACCACGCCGTTCACGTCGGTCAGCGTCACGTTCTCGGGGCGCAGGCCCATCGTCACCAGCAGGTCGACGCAGGCGAGCGCCGCCGCACCGGCACCCGAGGTCACCAGGCGCACGTCGGAGAGCTGCTTGTTCTGCAGCTTGAGCCCGTTGCTGATGGCGGCGGCGCACACGATCGCGGTGCCGTGCTGGTCGTCGTGGAACACCGGGATGCGCATGCGGTCGCGCAGCGCGCGCTCGATGCGGAAGCATTCGGGGGCCTTGATGTCCTCCAGGTTGATGGCGCCGAAGGTCGGCTCCAGCGAGGCCACGATGTCGATGAAGCGGTCCGGGTCGGCGGCGTCGATCTCGAGGTCGAACACGTCGATGTCGGCGAACTTCTTGAACAGGACCCCCTTGCCTTCCATCACCGGCTTGGACGCCAGCGGGCCGATGTTGCCGAGTCCCAGCACCGCGGAACCGTTGGTGATCACGCCGACCAGGTTGCCGCGGGCGGTGTAGTCGCGGGCGAGGTCGGTGTCGGCCTTGATCGCCTCGCAGGGGGCGGCGACGCCGGGGGAGTAGGCGAGTGCGAGGTCGCGCTGCGTCGCCATGCGCTTGGTGGGCACCACCGCCAGCTTTCCCGGCTTCGGCAGGCGGTGGTAGTCCAGCGCCGCCCGGCGGAAGTTCTCGTCCATGGCCGTTCCTCGTCCTGCCGCGCCGTGCAGCCCGCCCGTCGGGGAACGGCGGGCCGGACCCTCCTCGCCGACGCCGATGCACACGGTGGCGGTGCGTATGCCGGGACCAAGGTCCCCACAGCGTCCGCCGGCGTCAAGGCCGGGATGCGTCCCGGGCGCGTTGGCCGGTGTCCGAACCGGCCGTCCTGTTGCGCCGTGCGGCGTTTCCACCGTCCTGGGACGGCGCTCGCGGACCGTGCGGATCCCCCGTTCCCGTCATCCGGGCGCACTGCCTGAGCCGCTTCAGGCCGGCGCCGCACCTGCCCTGGCCCCTGCCAGCCTGCCCGTGCCGTGGACAGGGCGGCGACGCCGATGTTTCGGCTCACGCAAACGGTAATCCCGCATCGGCCGGCTGTGATTGCAGGACGCGGAAGGGCGTCCAAGTCTTTTGCGGTTCCTGGGATGGATGACATGCGGGCACGTCACGTCGTGGGTCTGACATGGCTGGTCATGCTGGCCGGATGCGTGGTCGAACCACCGCCCGCGCCATTGCTGCCCTTGCCGGTAAGCTCCACGCCCGCTCCGACGAGCTACGCCACGCAGGCGACGGCGACCCAGACGCGCACGCCCGGCAACCAGCGCGTCACCGCCGCGACTCCCGTCGCCGTCTATCCCGCCTATGCCGTCTACCCAGCCCATCCCTTCTACGGAGCCTACCCCTTCTACGCAGGCTACTCCCCGTATCCGTTCTTTCCGGGAAATTTCGGCGACCGCTTCCCCTGATCGGCAGAGCGTCGCCGGACGCGGATCGGACTCCGGCGATGCGGGTCGCCGGAGCGGCGTGGCAGCCGCCGTGCCCGGTGACGCGGCGGCACGTCGATCCTGGCCCTGACGTCTTGATGCACCGGATGCGGATCAGCCGCGGGCGCCTCTCGTGACATACGCCAGGGCGGCGAGGAGGATGGTGCCTGCGATCCAGATCGCGACGAGCAGGACGATCCCGAGCGTGCCGGCGAGGCTGGACGCCAGCATCACGTGCAGGTAGCCGCCCGTCCGGGCTGCGCCCTGGAACGCGGACAGGTTGTCCAGGACCTGCGTCAGCATCAGCACCTGCCACAGCAGCAGCAGGGTAACGGCGATCCAGCCGAGGAGCCCGCGTCGGCGACGTTCAAACGTCATGGCTCCCGCTTCCGTTCGTGCACCGTCACCCCCAGGCCGCGACGGATCAGGTGGACGATGCCCCCGACCGGCCGGTGGTCGCCGATACGCCGCCCCGATGCCGCACCCGGACAGGTCAGCCCGACCGGGTCAGCCGTGGACATGGCCGGCGTCCGGGTCGGCGAGGTCGGAAACCGCCTGCCGCCGCCTGCGCGTGGCCAGGGCCATGTCGGGCCATTCCGTGCATCATGGACCGGCCCACGCTGCCCGAGCCGGCGCGTCCCGGCAACACGACACAGGCGCGTGCGCGGCGGCCGGGACTGCTGGACGGAACCGGTTGGGACGCTCACCTTCCCGCCTCCCCCGTCAACGCCGAGGCCCACGCATGACCACGCCGACTTCCTCCGCCAGCACCACCCCGCCGCACGGGTTCCGCAGCCTGCCCGGCAGCTGCCGTGCGCTGCCGGCCGGCAGCGCCCGGGTCGGCGCGGTGCCGGACGACCACGTCGTCGAGGCCAGCATCTACCTGAAGCCGCGCGACGAGTCGGCGCTGAACCGGGAGCTGGCCGGGATCGCCGATCCGGACGCGAAGCGCACCCACGTGGCCCAGGCGCGCGCGTCGCTGTATCGCGACGACGTCCGGCAGGTGTCGGAGTACGCGTCGGGCCACGGGCTCACGGTGATGCAGGCGGCACCGGCCCGGCGCCTGGTGCAGGTCGCAGGCTCCCCGTCCGCGGTCGGCGCCGCGTTCGGCACCGCCTTGTCGCTGTATCACGCCGACGGCGTCGAGTTCCGCGGCCATTCCGGCGACGTGCAGCTGCCGGAACACCTCCACGGGCTGGTGGAGTCCGTGCTCGGGCTCGACACGCGGGCGATCGCCCACACCCGGATCGTGCGGCCGCGCCTGGCGCAGCCGGCCGGGCTGGAGCCGAACAGGATCGGCCCGCTGTACGACTTCCCGACCGGGGTGACCGGGGCGGGCGTCACCATCGCGCTGATCGAGCTCGGCGGCGGGTTCAAGGCGTCGGACAACGCCACCGCCTTCAAGGCGATGGGGCTCGCGGTGCCGCGGGTGATCGCGGTGTCGGTGGATGGGGCCAAGAACACCACCGGCTCGGACGCGGACGGCGAGGTGGCGCTCGACATCCAGGTGTCCGGCGGCCTGGCGCCGGGTGCGGAGATCGCGGTGTACTTCGCGCCGAACACCGATGCCGGGTTCTCCGATGCGATCAGCCAGGCGGTGCACGACACGGCCAACAAGCCGTCGGTGATCTCCATCAGCTGGGGCGGGCCGGAAGACAGCTGGACCGCGAGCTCGGTCACGACGATGAACTCGGTGCTGCAGGATGCAAGCCAGCTCGGCATCTCGGTCTACGTCGCGTCCGGCGACAGCCTCGCCACCGACGGGGTCGAGGACGGCAAGGCGCATGTCGACTTCCCGGCCTCCTCGCCATACGCGATCGGCTGCGGCGGCACCCACATCACCCATTCCGCCACCAGCATCAGCGCCGAGGTGGTGTGGAACGACGACGCCTCGGGCGGCGGCGGCACCGGCGGCGGGATCAGCGACCTGTTCGGGGTGCCGGCGTTCCAGACCGGCGTGACCCTGCCGCCCAGCGTCAACGGCGGCCGCAAGGGGCGCGGGGTGCCGGACGTCGCCGGCGACGCGTCGCCGTCCAGCGGCTACCTGATCGTGATCGACGGCAAGAAGGAGGTGGTCGGCGGCACCAGCGGCGTGGCGCCGCTCTGGGCCGGGCTGACCGCGCTGATCAACCAGAAGGCCGCGGTGCCGGTCGGCTTCCTGCCCGACTTCCTGTACGGGCAGATCGAGGCGGGCAAGAAGCTGACGATCGAGATCACGGAGGGCAACAACAAGCCGTCGAACTCCGCGATCGGCTACGACGCCGGCCCGACCTGGAACGCCTGCACCGGCCTCGGCCGCCCGGACGGCAAGGCGCTGTTCGCGGCACTCACCGCGCGCACCGCCACCGCCGACGTGTGACCCGAACGGGCGGCCGGCGCACGCGTCGCGCCGGGCGCCCGCTTCACTCGCCGCGGTTGATCCGGTCCAGGATCGCGATGGTTTCCCCGCACGCTGCCGCCGCCTCGCGGCCCTTGTT